>JAENVV010000207.1 GCA_016650365.1 Acidimicrobiia bacterium | reverse complement strand
TCCCGTAGACCTCATGATCGGTGGTTGCGTTCAGTTTGGTGAGTTGTTGGGCCCGTTCGTAGGTGAGGTGACCGGTGGCAAGTTGCTGGTGGATGTCGGGTCGGTCGACCATCCGTCGGGACGTTCCAACCAGTGTTCGGGCCGTGTGCATGGACATGTCGGCTCTCGAGGCGACCCATTCGGACATCGATCGGCACCCGTCGGCCAGGGCGACCTGGCGTGTGTCGAGGATCGCAACGATGGCGGCTTGGCGGGCCCGAAGCCGACCGATCAGCTGTTCGTCGTCGACGAGTCGCCGTTCCAAACCGTCGGTTGTCTCAGGGTTCTGTTGCGTTTCCATGGTTCAAAGATACGAGGTGGCTGTGACAAAAACCGGTCGAAAATCCCCATCCACAAAGGAAATCTCAAGAATCTGCGGTCGGCCAGAGATACGTTCAGCTGCCAGTGTTCGATACCGGTTTTGTGGACCTGCAACTCGTCGGTCCGTGATGCCAAGCCGTTCTGCAATTGACCAACGGTCACGGATCTTTCCCCCGAACGCCACTCGTTTCGGTGGTGACCGACCTGGGTTCAAGTGCGCGATACCCAGGCCGCCGTCGTTGTGTCGTTGTGTAAGTGTCTCGTTGCGTGTGCCGTTGTTTGGGGACGAGTCCCCCTGCCCATCACCTAGGGCGATGGGGCCCTTCCCCCCGGACGCTCCACTTCGTTTCGCTGGGGGGACCGACAGGGGGCGCCCGGGACGCGTATTGGCGCACCGAACGCATCAATCAGTCGCAGCGCCTTCACGAATCCAGCGAGGTCGGCCGCTGCCTGCTCTAGGTCTCCAAGCCTGCCGGTAGCCTCCTCGCCTGGTAGCCATTCGTATACCGACCAAGCGAAGGGAAAGCCTTCGGCCGGTTGACCCATTGCGAGATGAACGGGAACGGCGAGTGGCACATGGGGAGCGATCCTGGGGAGCCATTCCGCCTCCTTCGCCGCCTGCGTCGTGGCCCACGGGATACGCGGCAACCGGACAGCGAGGACTTTGCCAAGACGATAGATGTCGTGGTCGGTGCCGTAAGAGATGACTGGCTCGATCGGTAGATCAGCCCAGCGTGGGAATTGTTCCGACAATAGGCGTCGTACCAGAGCCACGTCCGTTGAGATCTCGTCGGGATGCATCTTCATTCTTCCCATCGTATGCATTGTCCATTGGCTGCATCCCTTTCACAACCGACCCGCCCTTCAGATGCCGGTAGAACTCTTGGCGACCGTTACCTTCGGACCTTGAGGGGTAGTGGCCAGAACGCGAGTTGGCCTCCCCGGGAGCGTATCCGGGGAGGCCAACTCATCTTTGCCTGGCCGGGTTGACATGAGATCTAGACGGCGTCGATTCCTCGTTCGCCGGTGCGGATCCGGAGTGCCATATTGACGGGGTTGGTCCAGATCTTGCCGTCTCCGATCGTCCCACTGCCGGCTGCTTTGGCGATGGCCTCGGCGATGCTGTCAACATCGGCTGACGCGCACAGCACTTCCACTTTCAGTTTCGGCACGAAATCGACCTTGTACTCGGCGCCCCGGTAGACCTCCGTGTGGCCTCCCTGTCGGCCGAAGCCGCGCACTTCGGTGACCGTAAGTCCGGAGACCCCAACGTTGGCGAGTGCCTCTTTCACTTCGTCCAGTCGGTGGGTCTTGATGATGGCTGTTAGTAGTTCAAGCATGTCATTCCTCCTAGACGCCGGCGACGGAACTTGAGCTGGATGCGAACTCACCGCGCCCTGTTTCAAAAGCGTATCCGGGTGAGCCGTGTTCCATGACGTCGAGTCCGGCCAGTTCTTCCTCTTCGCTCACTCGCAGACCGATGACAGCCTTGATGGCCAGGAAGAGCAAGCCGGTCGTCACCACAACGAACACGAAATGCACCAGGACGAAGATCAGCTGGGTCTTCAACTGATCGATGCCACCGCCGTAGAACATGCCTGCGTTCTCCCGTCCGAGGAACGCGTCGTCGTACCTGGCGAAGAAAGCGATCGACAGCGTCCCGAACGTACCGCAGACTCCGTGCACCGAAATGGCGCCCACCGGATCGTCGATCTTGAGCCGATCGACGAACTTGACCGAGAACACCACGATGATGCCGCCGAGCGCTCCGATGACGACTGCTGCCCACGTCTCGATCGTGCCGACGGGAGCCGTGACGGCGACCAATCCTGCCAGGAGTCCGTTGGCGGCCATTGAGACGTCCGGTTTCTTGTCGACTAGCCAGTTGACGATCATGGCCGCCACCGAACCGGCGCAGCCGGCAAGAAGCGTCTTGAGGGCGATGCCGGTCACGAATTCATCGGCGGCCAGCTCGGATCCGGGGTTGAAACCGAACCAACCGATGAACAGGATCATGGCGCCAAGCACTACGAACGGGATGGAATGGCCGGGGATGGCCCGGGGTGTTCCATCTTTTGCGTACTTGCCGATCCTCGGCCCAAGAATCATAGCTCCCATCATGGCTGCCCATCCGCCCGTGGCATGGACGATCGTTGATCCGGCGAAGTCCGAGAACGGGAACTCCAGTTGTGAAAGCCATCCGCCACCCCAGGTCCAGCGAAGGATCACCGGATAGATCAGCGCGGTGATGAAGAAGCTATATACGAAGTAGCTTTTGAACTTGGTTCGTTCCGCCATCGCTCCGGACACGATTGTGGCCGCAGTAGCCGCAAACGCCGCCTGGAAAAAGAAGAACGTTGCCGGCGTAAGGTTGAGGACCATAGGCACGGTTCCTTCAACTCCGTTGATGCCCCAGCCGAAACCGAACCATCCTCCGAGAAGTTCAGCCCCACCAAAGCCGATGCCGAACCCGACGATGGCAAATGCCAGCACACCGGCTGACATATCCATCAGGTTCTTCATCATGATGTTGGCGACGTTTTTGGATCGGGTGAGCCCCGCTTCGACCAGGGCGAACCCAGCCTGCATGAAGAAGACAAGCACACCGGCGATAAACACCCACAGGTTGTCCAAAATGAATTGCGCGGCCGGGGCGGGTTCACTCTGGGCAAAGGCCGGTTGGGCCAGAACTGCCACGAGCAGCATGCCGAGCGAAGTCCCCGTCAACAGTTTCCGTTTCATATCTCTCCTCGTAGGTGACGCCGGTCACATTCGTGGGAGATCTTTTCAGCCGGGTATGGCTGAGATGAATCACTCGCGACGGCTATCTGACAACAACCTGAACATGCTCGTTCAGAGTCGCTCCAAAAGCAGACCACGCGATCGGATCGTCCTGATCTGCAAGCCGGCTTCGGCGACCCGACGTCGGAGCCGAACGAGATGGACGTCGAGAACGTTGCGATCGGGAGGATCGTCTGGCCAAACGGCGGCTACCAGGGCGGCCCGACTGACAACTTTGCCTTGCTGGTCGATCAGTTCGGCGAGGATTTGGGCTTCGACGGGCGGCAGGGGGATACGATGCGCGCCGCTGCGTAGTGACCCTGTGTCGTCAATGCTGATCTCGGCATCCGCCGTGAACTCAGCCCGCCGGAGAATGCCATCGATCCGAGCCCGCACGTCGGATCGGGCGGCCGGAACTCGTATCCAATCCTCGAGCAGGTCCGACGGGGTTGGTGGTTCCACTCCATGCTCGACCAGGAGCAGGCGGGGTCGGCCGTTGGCCCGCAGTCGCTCGCGTCGTTGTCGTTCACCCGGCCAGCGCAACAGTTCTACGTCCACACCTGGAATATACGATCACATCATTTCTGAAATGTTTCTGGCCTGTATCGGTAGTGCCAAAACGTTGTTCATTGCCCGGAACGGAGACGCCGGGGCATTCGCCGGGTTTTGAGAGACTCAAGCGAGAGGATGGCGACGATCAGGTCCCGACAGGCCATGGTGCGGTGGCGGTCGGCCACCCGCCTTCGGCCAGCCACTTATCGATCATGGGCTTGGACATTTCGTAGCCGGCCGCCTCGACCTTGCGGGATTCATGGAAATCCATCATGGCGACTTCGTGGATGGGGAGCAGGAGATACAGATCGGCGATGTCCTCCTCCACCAGGCGGTCGCGTTCGCGAATCGAAGCGGTGACCATGGATCGAAGCAAGATCGCCGCCGTACCTGGATACTGGTTGGCGTGTCTGATCCGGTCGCCTGCCGCTCGCCATCCCGAAACTGACATTCCGAAGTCGAGATGGGCATGTGGTCCAGTTCGAGGGGCAACATCCACCGCGATAATCGTCCCGGGAGTGAACTCTTGTTCGGCAACATCGATGGGGAGATTGTTGAGGACCCCTCCGTCGACCAGTAGATCGTCGCCAAACGGGACCGGCGGGATGATTCCGGGGATTGCCAGGCTTGCTCGAATGGATTCGGCGACCAAGCCCCGACGGTGGACCATCACAGTCGACTGAGTGAGGTTGGTTGAAACGCATGCGAACGGATGCCAGAGATCTTCGATTTCGCTATCGCCGAATACCTCGCGGAGACCATGGGCGATTTTTTCGCCTTTGATCAGGGCTACGACCGGGATCGTGTAATCCAGGACATCGGCGAAATGCTTTTTGGTTAACTTCATACTCTCGGTATGTGACCCGCCTGTCGCGTAAAAACCGGCCAGTACCGAACCTATCGATGTCCCTACGACGGTGTCCACCGGGACACCCGTCTCCTCGAGGGCCCGAATAACACCTAGATGGGCGAAACCTCTGGCTCCACCACCGCCGAACACCAATGAGGTGCTGTGGCCGGTGATGAGTCGAGCCAATCGGGCAGTGTCGCTCGTTCGGCCGGTCAGCACATGTGCGACGTTGCTCATGCCGTGTCGATCCATCAATTCTGCCGTGCCCCGCGGACGTTCGGTACCGACAGGGTGGATGATGGCCAGCCACCGATTCTGGGTCGGGACCGTCCCCGCCGCGCCAAGGATTTCGGAAATTCGCCTTTGCTCTGCTTCGCCGGGTTGGGCGGAACAGGCAATGACCAAGCGGTCAGCCTGGCGAATGCACCGCCGGGTCCACTCGGTCAGGTCGCGGTCGGTGTGGAGCAGTAGATGGTCCGTCGACAGTTCCAGCGCATGTAGGAACTCGCTAAGCCGGTAGTCCCTGGGGGATCCGACCGGTGACTGTGCGATGCCGGGCCAGTCGAGGTCGGAGTCTGCGCGTTCGGATGAGAGTACTTCGGCGGTCCCATGACGAAGGGTTTCGGTCAACAGTTCGCCCAGAAGGTCCCCGGAGTGATCGATGGTAACTGCGATGCAAACCGTGGTAGCGGCTGTCTTTCGATTGTCGGGAGTGGCTCTGGCAAAGACGCTGCCGATGGCCAACACAGCGGACGGATGGGAGACCAGGATCTGCTCGAAGTCGCTGCTGTGTGCTTCGAGCAGGGTCGTATCCCGGCTGGCGACCACAGTTTCCTGGCTGACTCGAGGAGCCAGCAGCGCTTCCGGCGAGATGAACGCTCCGGGACCGTACTCGGTTCGGACCCCTTTGGGGGTGGTGCCCTGGAGTCGGCCCGTAAGAACGACGTGCCCGAATTCGGCCACCGTACCGGCGTCTCTCAATGTGGTGCCTGCTGGAATTCGTTTCCACGTTATGTGTTCCTCGATAGACCGCTGGAGTTCGTCACCGAGTCCGCCAATGTGGCGGCTGATAAATCGGTGAAGTGAGTTGTGGTCCAATCGGCGGATGGCCAATTCGGTTACTTCCGTCGACAGATTCGGATCGGCGGCCATCAACTGCTCGAACTCCGCCCGGGAGTAACCGAGAAGTTCGCAATCTGAGGCTGCCACGATTGTGGCGGTGCGAGGAGTTCCAGCCAGGGCAGCCAGTTCCCCGACCAGAGTGCCGGCATGGAGCCGGGCGGCCCGGATTGGCGTCTGGTCACCCACGGTCATGAGTACGTCGAGCTCTCCCGATTGAAGCCGATATACATCATCCGATTGCTCGCCGGCGACCATAAGGGTCTCGCCGGGGCGCAGCGTTAGAACGCGTCCGCTCATTTCGTGATTCCTCCCCCGTGGGGGCGATCCTAGCCAGGATGGGTCGGCGGCCGATGGGTAGATCCAACTCGAATCCGATTGTTCCGACCCCGTTTTCGCGGCCCCTTCTGCAAGATTCGAATGAAGTACCGTGTGGACTGGGTATCCTGAAGGCGACCCTGATCGAAAGTCATCGTGAGCGGCCTGCTGACATCCATAAACTCACCTCGAGACCTCGACGCGTTAAGCGAGGCACAGCTCGTTGAACTTGCTGGAGAGATCCGGGAATTTCTCGTCGATCGAATCTCAAAAACCGGTGGTCATCTCTCGCCCAATCTGGGGGTCGTCGAATTGACGCTGGCGCTACACAGGGTGTTCGACTCGCCAGTCGACAAGATCTTGTGGGACGTCGGGCACCAGGTCTATGTTCACAAACTCGTCACCGGTCGTCATGACTTTTCGAATCTACGGAGAATGGGTGGCCTGTCTGGCTACCCGTCACGAGAAGAATCCGAGCACGACTTCATCGAGTCGAGCCATGCCTCCGTCTCGCTGTCATATGCCCTGGGTAATGCCCTCGCCAACGAACAGTCGGGCTCGGACGCCTTTACGATTGCCGTGATCGGGGATGGCGCACTTACCGGTGGCGTTGCCTACGAGGCGCTCAATCACATCGCCGTTACCCGCCCGGCCCGTCTGATCGTGGTCGTGAACGACAATGGCCGGTCGTATGCGCCGACCGTTGGGGGTATCGCGGCTCTCGGGCACCTTCGGTTTGATCCCCGCTACGAGCGGATCAAACGCATGGTCGGGAAACAACTGAGAAACCTGCCTGCGATCGGTGAAGGCGCCGACGAACTGGCCCGACGGGTCAAAGAGTCCGTTAAGCAGATCATTCAGCCGTCGACGTTCTTCGACGGCCTCGGGCTGAAGTATTCGGGTTTGGTCGACGGCCATGACATACCGCTTCTCGAGGAGACACTGAGCCGGGCCAAAGATTTCGGCGAGCCGGCCATCGTGCACGTACTTACCGAGAAAGGGCGGGGCTACCAACCAGCCATCGCCGATTCGGTCGACAAATTGCATGGTGTCGGTGAGTTTCATATTGCCAACGGTCAGCCCACTTCCAGCTCTCTGAAGCTCACCGATGTCGCCGGGGCGGTCCTGGCCGACCTTGCGGAAACGGATGGGGATATCATCGCTCTGTCAGCGGCGATGGTCTCCTCGACGGGTTTGAGCGACTTGGAGGGCGCTGACCACCGGCGGGTCATAGATACCGGGATCTGTGAGCAGCACACGGTAACGCTGGCGGCCGGTCTGGCGATGGGCGGTAGGAAGCCGGTCGTGGCGATCTACTCGACCTTCCTTGCCAGGGCGTTCGATCAGCTCATCAACGAGGTCGCGTTGCATAAACACAACGTCACCTTCCTCATTGACCGTTCCGGAATCACCGGACCCGATGGCGCCTCCCATCATGGGGTTTTTGATATCTCGTACCTGCGAATGATTCCGAATATGGTTATCGGCTCTCCGGCTGACGCCCACGAGCTGGCCGCCATGATGTCGGCCGCCGTGGCCTACGACGGGCCGATCGCTATTCGTTTTCCCAAGCTGTCGGTCTCGGCCATGCCTGATCTGCCGGCGCCTGCCATGACGATTGGAGAATGGGAGGTCCTGCAGGAGGGGGAGGACGTCGTGTTGATGGCGGTAGGTCGAATGGTCGAGATTGCCTCAAAGGCCGCCGCGGAGCTCGCCAGTCATGGCATGTCGTGCACGATCGTCAACGCCCGGTGGATCAAACCGATGGACGACCGTCTTGAGCAATGGGCTCGAGCACATCAGCGGGTCGTCACATTGGAGGACAATGTGCGTTCGGGAGGGTTTGGAGCTGCCGTTCTCGAAGCGCTCTCCGATGTTGGCCTGGCGGGTCGAGTAACGAGCCTGGCCGTACCCGACGAGTTTCTGCCATTCGGGTCTGCCGGTGACGTCCTGACCTACTGCGGTCTCGACGCCGAATCGGTGGTCGATCGAGTGTTAGCCCTCAACGGTTGATGGCCCCTCTGGGGATGTTTCGACCCCGATAGGGTTCAAAAGAAGTAGCTCGTTGGGAACCTCGATCCGGGAGCCTGGTTCCGTTTCCACAAGCACCGAAGAGGATCCGAACCCAACAATTCTGCCCCGAAAACCAGGACCGCTGATGGTCGTGCCCATCGCAAACCGGTCAGACACGTGGCGGCCGGCGGCAATCTGACGGGCGAGGGGAACCGATCCAAGTCCGATCGCCAGTGCGGTGGCCAGCGCAATGGCGGCAGCTGCAGCGGTAATGAGGATAAGAAGCAACTGCGTCGAAACGCCGAGTTCGTCGAGTGCGATGATCGCCCCGAACGTCACCACGGTGATGCGCACAGCTTTGTCAGCCCTCGATGCCACGACACTCGACCACGACCGGAGCGCTCGTCCAGTCAGCGTCCCGGCAATCCTGCCAAGGACGAGCGCGGCCACAATGATCAGACCGGCGAGGAGCAGACTCGGTATGGACTTAACCATTGTCACGATCAGCGTGTCCGTTGTCTCCGGGTTGAAAGCAACCGCCACCGCGCCCAACCCGACGAGGACCGCTGCCAGCCCTATGAACGTAACGACGCTCTTGTGCCAATCTTCCCCGATGAGAGGCCTGGCGTACCGACGAATGAATCGCGTGGCGAGCATACCGATGATGACGACGGCGACGACGACACCCCCGACGACGAAGAATTCATCCATTTTGGTCAGCCTTTCATTAGGTAGTGCAGAGCAGATTTGGCGAAGCGGGAACTCACGTCGACGGCGGCTTCCAAAGTCTCGCGCGTGAACGAATGGATCCGGATGGCCCGCATGGTCTGTTCGATGTAATTCGCCGTGGACTCGTCGAGGCTGGCTTCCATCCGCGCCTGACAATCGATGCAATCGGCGGCATGGTCAACGAGTTCGTCTGAGGTACCGGCCAGGAAGTGCTCGAAGGCCTCGTCGCTGATCCCACAGTTCACTTCCATGGTTCCATCCTGTCCATCATGACGCTGCGGGCACGGTGAATACGGGTGCGTACCGTGTTGAGAGGGATGCCGAGTTGCTCGGCGATCTCCTGATAGGACGACCCGTCGATTTCCCGAAGGAGATAGGGTTGGCGAAGTTCCTCCGGAAGAGAGGCAATCGCAGTGTCCCAGGCTTCATTGACCTCGGCAGCCATCGCCAGCGATTCAGCTGATCGCGCCGGCGCCGGCTCAACGGAGATTTCCGATGTTGACTCCCGGGAACGCTGGACGTGGTTGAGAGCCAGATTCGTGGCAATCCGGTAGACCCACGAGCGGAACTGGGCGTCGCCCCGGAAGTCGTCGAGTTTTCGCCAGGCTCGGAACATGGCTTCCTGCGCAAGGTCCTCGGCGGTTGCCCGGTTGCGGACCACGCGCATGGTGGAGGCCACGATGAATGGTTGATGGCGCCGCACGAGGATCTCAAACGCGGCCACACTGCCGCCCCGTGCGGCATCGACGAGTTCTTGATCGGTCCAATGGTCCAAGGGATCGACATGTTAGGTCCGGAGACGTGCACGGCGCTTTGACACGGATGGGTGTCAGAAAGTTCTTGCTTTAGTCAAGAACTTCGCGGTATCGGGTGGGTCTTATCGATGAGTACTGTCCACGAGGAGGAAGAACATGCTCGCACAGGTAGATGTCAGTAGTTTCACAGACGGTGTTTCCCAAGGCTTACGCAATGCTTGGGCCGGAGTGATCGAATTCGCCCCGAAGCTGATCGGTGCCTTCATTATCTTGTTGGTCGGCTGGTTTGTGGCCAAGATCATCCGTACCGTCTTCGAGAACGTCCTGACGCGTCTCGGGTTGGATCGTCTTCTCGATCGAGCCGGTCTCTCGGGCGCTCTCCAAAAGGCTGGATACACGGCGAGTTCTCTGGTCGCCAGGATCATTTACTGGATGGCATTGCTGGTGGTCTTGTTGATGGCCGCCTAGGTTTTGAACGTCGCCTCGTTGACGATCCTCCTGGCCGCCTTGCTGGCCTACCTCCCGTTGGTGGCCGTGGCGATCGTCATCGTCGTCATTGCAGCTGCGATCGGCTCGTTCGTCGCCGATATCTCAGCTCCTTGGGCTGAGGCTCAGGGGGTGGCGTGGGTGTCCAGAGCGGCTCGCTGGACGTTCATCGTGGTGGGTGCCTTTGCCGCCCTCAACACCCTCGGGGTGGCTGCCGACATTGTGAACACGTTGTTCATCGCGGTCGTCGCCAGCACGGGTGTGGCAATGGCCATCGCTTTCGGAGTTGGCGGCATCAAGCCTGCCGAGGACTACTGGCGCAAGATGCTCCCCAATAACGACGGTAGCAACAACTAGGACCGGTATGGTTGAAGGTGCGGGGCTCGATCGGGCCCCGCACCTTCTTATTGGGGGAGACGTTCGTGACCAACTTGTTCACCCAGATGGGCTTGGACCCCGTGATCGCCGGCAAGACGATCGGGTCGGTTGTTGTCGTGCTGATCGTGGTCCTCGCCCGGTGGGCGGCGCTTCGCACCATCCACCGGACCCAGGAACCAGAGTTCTCTTATCGTGCCGATAAGGGTTTGGCCTATTCTGCGGTGATCCTGATCGGCATCTCCCTGGCCTGGATCTGGGTGAATGCATTCAGTAATCTCGCCACCTATATCGGCATTGTGTCGGCCGGTATTGCGATCAGTCTGTCTGACCTACTCAAGAACATCGTCGGGTGGGCCTTCATTCTCATCCGACGGCCATTCAAGATTGGTGACCGTATCGAAGTTGGTGGGCTCAAGGGGGACGTGGTCGACGTTCGTCTGTTCCGCTTCACGTTGCTCGAAGTCGGCGGTCACATGGTTGACGCTGATCAATCGACTGGTCGATTGCTTCACGTCCCGAACGGCATCGTCTTCACCCAGTCGATCGCCAATTACACCGAAGGCTTTGAGTATGTCTGGCACGAGCTCGCCGTTCTTGTCACCTTTGAATCGGACTGGCGCCTGGCTCGGGCGATTGTCGACAAAGCCGTGAAAGAACATGGCATTGGCTCGCTTGAGACAAGCGCGGCCGAGCTTCGCAAGACCGCCCGTAAGTACAACATAAAGGTGGGCTCGCTCTCTCCGATCGTCTATATGACGGTCAAAGACTCGGGTGTTCAGCTAACCGGCAGGTTTCTGGTTGACCCCCGCAAGCGGAGAGGCGCCGATGAAGCGGCTTGGACAGTGATCCTCGACGGCTTCGCCGCTGAACCGCTCGTCGATCTTGCCTATCCCACCTACCGGAACATTGTTGACATCTCCGATACGGGCAAGAACTTATCCGATAGGGGCGGGTCATAGTCCTGTCGTGAAAGCCCACCGATCCAGAGGTGATCGGTGACGTCGAGCCAATCCCGACCGTTGAGGCAGACTCCAAGTGACGGAGTTTCGCTGCTAGGGCGGCGTACCCGTTACCCTGCGTCGAGCACCGTTGGAGGGCATGATGGAAACTGATATCGATGTGATCGTCGAGATCCCCCGGGGCTCGCGCAACAAATACGAGGTCGATCACGTCACGGGTGAAATTTGGCTTGATCGCACGCTGTTCACGGCTACCCAGTACCCGGCTGACTACGGGTTCGTCCCTGACACGCTTGCCGAAGACGGCGACCCGCTCGATGTGCTCGTCCTGGTGGACGAACCGACATTTCCGGGCTGTCGCGTCCGGGCTCGAGCGATCGGGGTTTGCTGGATGACCGATGAGGCTGGCCCCGATGCCAAGGTTCTCGCAGTTCCGCGGAGTGATGCCCGTTGGGCCACCACGAATGATCTCGGAGATGTTCCGCCGTTTCTCCTGCAGGAGATTCAGCATTTCTTTGAGGTCTATAAGGCTCTGGAGCCGTCCAAGATGTCCGATGTCGGCGACTGGGAAGGCGTAACCGGAGCTGTCAAAGAAATCCTGGCGGCCCGTCAGCGTTTCCTGGACGCTTCCAACGACCTGACGGCGCATCCCTAGAGATGGTCGTTGTGGCCGATGCTTCCATGGCGACATGGCTGACGTCATATCACTCGTGGATCATCCTGGCCGGAACCTTCTTCTTCGGTGACTCGGTCGTGTTGACCGCATCCGGGCTAGCCGCTCACGGTCAATGGCCGGTCACGTCGGTGGTCTTGTGGTCATTCCTTGGGACGCTGATCTCGGACACGATGTGGTTCAAACTGGCCGATCGGACGATGCACAAGATCAGGGGTAACGAGGAGAGGGCGGCGTCGTTTTATCGGTTGACCAACCGTCTCGATGGGATGGTTGGTGAACATCCCCATCGCGGTCTGCTGTTCGTGAAATTCCTGTGGGGTACCCGGACACTGTCGATCGTCTATATGGCGTCACGAAAGGTTCCGACGCGCACGTTTGTGGTCTTCGACGCCATCGGTACGCTTGCCTGGCTGGCAGTGTTGGTGCCGATCGGCTGGTTGGCCAGCCAAGGCATTGCCAATCTGAATGGTGATCTGACCAGGATCGAGTACGGGCTACCGATTCTGTTGGTGTTGGCGGTCATGCTGAAGAAAGGGAGAGCGTGGGTTCTGAACCGTCGTCTCGTGGCGTCACAGCTGTCGTAGCTGCCTACAACGAAGCAGCCCGAATCGGAGTGGTGCTCGACGTCTTGACCAGCTACAACGGGTTCGACAAGGTTGTCGTAGTCGACGACGGATCGACCGATGGGACGCGGGAAGTAGTTGGTCGATACCCGGTTACCTACCTGCGGGTAGAACCAAACCAGGGCAAGGGTCATGCCATGGACGTTGGCGTGCAGCACGCGTCGACGGACCTGATCTTCTTTGCGGACGCAGACATCATCGGACTGACCCATCACATGATCCGCGAGACCATACGGCCCGTCATGGACGGGTCGTGTGAAATGTTCATCCTCATGCGAAACCGCAAGATCTACTACCTGCATCTACTCATGGCCTTCATTCCGTTGCTCGGCGGCGAACGGGCGCTCACGAAGGATTTGTGGCTCCGACTTCCCGACCGGTACAAGGATCGGTTCCGGATCGAGGCCGGCTTGAACTTCTACGCCATCTATCACGGAGGCGGTCTCAAGTACCACGTCTTCAAAGGCATTAGCCAGACCGTCAAAGAGGCAAAGTTCGGATTCTGGGAGGGGATGGGCCGACGCCTCAAGATGTTCCGCGATGTGATTTCGGCAGCCTGGGAGCTCCAGCGGAGAGATGTTCCTGCCACGGTCGAAGCCAGGCGAGGAGCCGTATGGCGGATCCTGGGAAGCGTGGCAGGGATGTTCGTTGGCTTGTTCATCCTCGGCGCCACCCTGATCGGACCGATCGGCTTCGTTCAGGCGGTCTTTGCCGAAGAGTTGTCCGCAGATCCCGATGCCCCATTCGTGCGATTCTTGCTGCTCGTCGCTTCGTCGGTGACTACGCCAGTTCTGGTGGCGGTCGGCGCAATCGTGCTTGGTCTCAACGCTCTCTTTTTCGCCGGCGCTCTCTTCGGACTGCTCACGCTGGGCCGAACCCGGGAAGCGGCCTGAATCTCCGATGGGGAGCGCATCTACCTCAGGTCAATCATGGAACGAGTGAACCGTCGGGCATCCCGAGCACTGAAAACACCTTTTGAGGAATCGGATCGACAGCTGTTGGCTGCCCGGCTCAGCTGGTGGTCGAACCTCGAACCCACCGAACGCCTCCGGATGGAGGAGCTCATCCGGGTCTTCCTCGTCGACAAGACCATCGAGGGAGTGTTCGGGTATTCGCCCGACGATGAGGTCCGGGTGCTGATTGCTGCCCAGGCATGCCTGTTGATTCTTGGACTTGACTATGGCTTCTACGACGACGTGTCCGCCATCGTCGTCTCGCCAGGGGTCGTCGTCCAAAGGGGATCCCGTCGACTCGACGGGGGAGTTGTGAGTGACGATCATCCGAGGCTCGCCGGTCAGGCAATGTTGCATGGCCCGGTGTTATTGGTGTGGGATCGGGTCGCCAATGATGCCCGGCATCCCGAGCGCGGACACAATGTCGTCTTGCACGAATTCGCTCACAAGCTCGATATGCGCAATGGCGCCGCCGATGGGGTGCCACCTCTGACTGCCACCCTGTCCGAGCGGTGGCGGGCACAGATGCCGGAGTTGTTGGCGAGGCTACGAGCGGGAACGGTGATGCCGATCGACGCGTACGCGGCGACGAACCCTGCCGAATTCCTGGCGGTTGCTACCGAGGCATTCTTCGTATTGCCGGTCGAACTGGCTGACGCCGAACCAGAGTTGTACTTGCTGCTACAGGAATTCTATCGGCAGGACCCGAAAGCCAGGGACCGCAGCTAACAAGGATGATCATCGAGGCCTCGGACAGTGGGCAAGGAGAACGGAATGGAAACTCACGCAGAACGAGTGGTCAAGTCAGTCGAGCATTTGCAGGGAGCTTTTGGGGGTGACGCCTTTGGGTGCAAGGCGGAAGCCTTCGCCAGGTTCTTTGGAACGCCAAGGTTCCTGATCGGGCAGACCTTCCTGGTTATCGCCTGGATTGTCGTGAACGTAGTGGCAGTCGCCAAGCGGTGGGATCCGTATCCCTTCATTCTCCTCAACTTGGCCTTTTCACTGCAGGCGGCATATGCGGCGCCTTTGATTCTGCTTGCCCAAACCCGCCAGGCTGATCGCGACAAAGCCCACAGTGCCCTCGACATCAAGCATCGTGAAGACCTCGCAGCGGGTTTCATGCAACGCCAGGAGTTGGTCTCGCGGCAAAACCTTGACCTGAAGGAGTTGCTCGAACTCAACACCCGGTTGACGAAACAGATTGATCGTCTGACCGCAGAAATCCACCAGAACGTCGTGGCGGCCGCATCAGGTTCTCCAGCGAACTAGGTGCGCTATTGGATGGAAGTTCATAGACTTCAACGGAGTCATTCCTCAATTTGGGAGAGACAATGCAGCTGAAGCTTGATACCCAGCTACGACTCGCTGATGACGCTGAGTGTCGACTCAGGGACGTGGTTGTCGATCCGGACCGCAAGACCGTCACCCATCTGGTGGTGTACCCGGTCAACCGCGAACACTTGTCGCGGCTCGTCCCGATTAGCGATGTAGCCTCCGAAGCTGATGGTGTGCTTCGACTCAAGTGTGATCGGGCAGAATTCGACCACTATCCCTACGTCGAATCCACGTCGTTTGTCGGTATTGACGAGCCGATCACCGTTGAAGATGGCTGGGAGATTGGCATCGAGCGCGTGCTCACATTGCCGGGGTTTTCGTCCGAACTTCCCGAAAGCGGCCTCCCCTTCGACAGCTTCGTGGAAGTCGCCTATGACATGATCCCGGAGCACACGGTGGAGATCCGGCGCGAGAGTGTTGTTCATCTCGCTGACGGGGATCGGGCCGGCCACGTCGAGGGGTTTGTCATCGATGGCAAGGGTGCAGTGACGCATGTTGTGCTCCGACGTGGCCATCTGTGGGGCAAACGGGACATTGCCATTCCAATGGGAGCCATCAATCGGATCAGTCTTGACGAGGTGTTTCTACGACTCACAAAGGATGAAGTCGATGCCTTACCCCATGTCCCAGCCTCCGGCCGCGACGATGGATAGGCACCGAGACGACTGGTTGTGGATCGGCTGTGCTATTCATCCTGGTTGGTGGATTCGGGGCCTTTTAGGAGGTTGGTCGCTGCTCGGAGAGGGGCGGAGCCCAGGGATTCCAGGGACATTCCGACGAAGCGCGGTATGTCGCGCAATCTCGGCCCACCGATGAAACCCCGTCGTCGAAAGTAGATCCACACCCCGATAGCGACGACGCTCATCGCGATCATCATGCTCAAAAAGCCGTGCGGTTGGTCGGCCAGGGGAATGGACGAGAAATTCATTCCCCAGATCCCCGAGAGCAGGGCAAGCGGCAGCAGTATCGCTGAGAAAACTGTGAGAACCTTCATGGTCTCGTTGGTCCTCTCCGCTACGGCGCCCCGGTAGGTTTCCAAGGCAGAGCTCAGCAGCCCTCTGGTGACGTCGAGAGACTCAATCATGCGGGCTAGCTCGTCACCAGTGTCTGCGAACGAGCGGCGGGAAGCCGGGTCCAGGTTGGGAGTTAGCGGGTCGGCAAGTCGTCTCACGGTGTCGCGCTGGGAAGCGATCACCCGTCGTAACAAAATGGCGTCGCGGCGAATGGTCTGCGACAGGGTGAGCGTCGTCGGCTCTCCCTCAATGGCCAGGTCTTCGACGCGCTCGACGCGCTCGTCGAGTTCTTTGATGTCCTCCTGGTAGGCAGCCAAACCGTCAAGTGCCACCGCGGCAGCCACTTCGCCGGGCGTCTGCTCGTTAGCGTCCAATGCCTGGATGCGCCGGATCACGGCGTTCGAGTCCACGACGTTGTGGGCATGGATAGTGACGACCGATGACTCCGTGACAATGATCCGTATCTCTGACGTTATGAGTTGATGCTGCGGGCTCGGAACGGCTCCATGTATGGAAACTGCAAACTGGTCGTCGCCGATGTCGACGCTGACCCGTTGAGGGTCGAGTTCGCTGGAGGTCGGCTGGACCCCATACCTTTCATCGATGTAGGCGAGTTCCTCCTGGGAAGGATCCGATAAGTCGATCCAAACCCAGCCTGGTTCTGTCGACACCGAGGCCAGATCTGACCAGTTGTACTCGGAGAGCGCAGAATCGTGCGACCGACAGTGGAAGACTCGAACCATTGGGCCAGCCTAGTGAGCGGAGCCGGGAATCGGTTGCCGCTGGTTGGAATCGGGTCGATAGCCGGGTTAGCACTCACCACCGGAGAGTGCTAATGTTGGTTAGCACTCTCGGACTGAGAGTGCTAACCGTCAACATGTAGGAGGAAGGTGGCTATGAAACTGAAGCCGCTTGGTGATCGGGTGATCGTCAAGGCCCGCGAGGATGAAGATTCACGCACCGCGTCGGGTCTTGTTATCCCTGATACGGCCAAAGAAAAGCCCCAAACGGGCGATGTTATCGCTGTGGGGCCGGGTGCGATTTCCGATTCCGGTGAGCGCATTCCCATGGATGTCAAAGAAGGCGACGTTGTCGTCTACTCAAAGTACGGCGGCACCGAAGTCAAGCTTGAAGGGACCGAGTATCTGGTCATTTCAAGCCGTGATCTTCTCGCCGTAGTTTCGTAATCAGGAGGATTGAATAGATGGCAGCGAAAGATCTTCGTTTCGGCGAAGACGCCCGCAAGGGCCTCGAAGTGGGCGTCAATAAGCTCGCAGATATTGTAAAGGTGACCCTCGGCCCCAAGGGCCGGAATGTCGTTCTTGAGAAGAAGTGGGGCGCACCCACCATCACGAATGACGGCGTCACCATCGCCAAAGAGGTTGAGCTCGATGATCCATGGGAGAACATGGGTGCCAAGCTCGCCTACGAAGTAGCGAACAAGACCAACGACGTAGCCGGTGATGGTACGACCACTGCCACGGTTCTGGCTCAGGCCATGGTTCGTGAAGGTCTTCGTAACCTGGCCGCCGGGGCAAACCCGATGGGCGTTCGTCGCGGTATTGAACAAGCCGTGGAGAAAGTAGTCGAGTTCCTCGAAGAATTCTCCAAGCCGGTCGAGACCAACGCTCAGATCGCTGACGTCGCCTCGATTTCGGCGGCGGATAAGGAAATCGGCAAGAAGATCGCTGAAGCGATGGAGAAGGTCGGCAAGGACGGCGTCATTACGGTCGAAGATGGCCAGACGTTCGGTATCGAGCTTGAGTTCACCGAGGGTATGCAGTTCGACAAGGGCTACATCTCGCCGTACTTCATCACCGATGCCGATACGCAAGAGTCGGTTCTCGAAAACCCGTACATTCTCATTGCCAACCAGAAGATCAGCTCGGTCAACGATCTGCTTCCGGTGCTCGAGAAGGTGCAGCAGTCGGGCAAGCCGTTGTTGGTGTTGGCCGAAGATGTTGAAGGCGAAGCCCTTGCGGTCCTGGTCGTCAATAAGATCCGCGGCGTTTTCTCCTCAGCGGCCGTCAAGGCTCCTGGATTCGGCGAACGTCGCAAGGCCATGATGCAAGACATAGCCATTCTGACGGGCGGCACGGTTATCTCGGAAGAGGTGGGCCTGAAGCTCGACGGGGTGACCCTGGATATGCTCGGGACGTCTCGCAAAGTCATCATCACCAAGGACAACACGACCATGGTCGATGGGGGCGGTACCGAAGCCGACGTGGCTGCTCGAATCAAGCAAATCGAGCGTGAGATCGACAATACCGATTCGGACTGGGACCGCGAGAAGCTCCAAGAGCGTCTTGCCAAGCTGTCCGGTGGTGTCGTTGTGATCAAGGTTGGCGCGGCCACCGAGGTTGAGCTCAAAGAGAAGAAGCACCGCATTGAGGATGCCGTATCGGCAACCCGGGCGGCTGTCGAAGAGGGCATCGTGCCCGGTGGTGGCGTCGCGCTGCTCCGTGCCGAAGCTGCCATCGACAAGCTTCGCGGCGGTACCGACGACGAAAAGGTCGGACGGGCGATCGTGCGCAAGGCTCTCGAAGAGCCGCTGCGTCAGATCGCGGTGAATGCCGGCGCTGAAGGCGGCGTTGTTGCAGAGCATGTGCGCAATGGCGTTGACGGCTTCGGGTACAACGCGGCACTTGGCAAATTCGAGGATCTGCTTGCTGCAGGCATCATCGATCCGGCCAAGGTGACGCGGTCGACCGTTCAGAACGCTGCTTCGATTGCTGCGCTTCTGTTGACGACCGAAGGCGTGATCGCCGAGGTCAAGGAAGACTCACCAGCCGGTGGCGGAGACCACGGGCACGGTGGTGGCGGTATGGACTTCTAGTCCTCCGCCATACAGAGCCAATGAAGAAGGGGGCCCGAAAGGGCCCCCTTCTCTATTGCGTCGGAGGAGAGACTGCCGACGACTGGTTACCGGAGGCTGCGAACGAGGTCAACCCGCAACACGTCCAGTTGAACGCGAGAGTCAAAGAGCGAAGAAATGGGGGCTCCGGTAGACCTGAGGTCCTGATGCCGGTTCCATGCTGCCAAGAAGTGTTTGAAGTTGGTTTCGAAATCGGCCACGGCCGAACCTTTCTTAGGTGTTCTCGTATTCTTGACAAATGATAACAAGGCTTTAGGCAAAGACCGACAATGTTTATGGCGGGCTTATCCTGGTGAGGCTATTATCCAGCTGGTCAAAATAGAAAACACCTTATTTATAGTTGCCGGTGTCCGTCTGGCTGATCCTTGAGCAAGGAAAGGCCAAGAATTACAAATTTGAGGAGTATCTGATGCTCGACGATATTGGGTGGATGCTGCTTGAGGAGTTGCAGCGAAACGGCCGAGCCAGCTATCGAGACCTGGGCGACAAGGTCGGACTCACTGCTCCGGCAGTGGCTGACCGGGTCCGGAAAATGGAGCGTGATGGCATTATCACCGGATACCGCGCCGAGGTTGATCACGAAAAACTCGGGGTACCGCTCCGGGCCATCATCCGGGTCAAGACGAGTGCTGCCTCCGTTGGAAAAGTGAACGATCTCGTCCAGAACATGCCTGAGGTCGTCGAGTGTCACCATGTCACGGGTAGCGAAAATCACGTGATTCGAGCCCGTTTGCGATCGACCAAGCACCTAGAGCAGCTGTTGTATGCATTGACGCCCTACGGCGAGACAGTCACGAATATCGTGATGTCGTCAGCAGTCGACGGGGGAGTCTTGACGAGGGAGATCGCTCGAGGGTGATCCGGCCAACGCTTTGATGGCCCCGGCTCTGGCCTTGTACTCGTGTTCGAGGAGGCTGAAAGCCGTATGGTCGAGCCACACCCCATGCACTTCCAGCTCTTCCCTGAGGATCCCTTCGCGGGTGAAGCCGAGTTTTTCGGCTACCCGCTCGGACGCAAGATTTCCTACCGCGATCCGGAGGATGATTCGATGCATGTGTAGCTCCTCGAACCCGACTTGGACCATCCGGGCGGCCACTTCCGTGGCGATGCCGGAGCTTGCCTCATCGGTCCGAACCCAGTAGCCAATTTCGCCGCTGCGAAAACCTCGGGAGACGAACCAGATGGACACATTCCCGATGTGGCGGCGTGAATCCTCAAGGCTGCGAATCGCAAAGTCGAAGGCCCGCTGCTCTCGAAAAGCCCGGATAGACTCGCGGGTAAAACGGGTGGAGTCGAGCCGTCCATAAGCCGAACTCGCCCACGGAAGCCACCTGGCAAGTTCCGGGATCGAGGCGGTAACTGCCTCATAGAGCGACTCGATGTCCCGCTTCTGGAAGGGGCGCAATTCGAAACGAGTCGTGAATCGAGACTCTATCGACAGCTCAGGCACAGCAGATCACTCGTGGACCTTAGCGGGTCGTAGGATGGCGAAGATGGATCTCTCATACGACTTGCCCGGTCTCGTTGCCGACTTGCCTCCAGCCGACGGTACCAGACGGGCGGCGGTACTCGTAGCGTTGTTTCCTGATGGCGAAGATGTGCGGGTCGTGTTAACCAAGCGTCCCATGACCATGCCAACCCATGCCGGGCACCTTGCCTTCCCTGGAGGGCGGGCCGATCCAGGCGACGCCGACGAAATTGCCACGGCCCTTAGGGAGGCCCACGAGGAAATGGGTATTGAACCAGGGGATGTCGAGGTTATCGGGTTCCTTCCTTCCATCCATACGGTGCAGTTCAGTTTGTATGTCGTTCCGGTGGTCGGGATTCTCGGATCCGATCCCGTGCTTGTCCCTTCTGCGCGTGAGGTTGATAAGGTGCTCCTCCCGACCCTCCGGGAGTTGTCTCGATCCGAGGCATGGCGATTTGAGTCCTGGAATGGACGGAAAGTCTGGTTCTATGACCTTGAGGGAGAAATTCTCTGGGGGGCTACCGCCATGATGGTTCGTCAGTTGCTCGGGATGAGCAGCTGAAACGTCGCCAGCATTGCCTCAAAGAGGCTCAAGGTGGTCGGATCGTCCGTGGCGAAGTTGATGATCCAAACGAAGTCGGCTCCGAGGAGAAATACCGACGATTGAAAAACCGGGGCAGTTGGGCCTGGTGGGGTCTGGCTGGTCAAGCGGATGGCGACCAGGCCGCCGATCTTGGTCTCGCTCTTCGAAAGGTTGACTAACCCCAACGAGCTGACGTCTGCGATCGCCGCCTCGGACAGAGTCGACAGATCGAGACCTTCCAGACGGATCATTCGCAGCACCTGGATGTTTTCCCGGAAGCCGTCGAGATCGCCGCTCTGGGCCCAGAGCGCGGTGAATTCGGTGATCGCCCCGGCATCCTGCACGAGAGCAGACCCCGAAATTCCCGGTAGCGACGCTCCCAGGCCGGACCCCAGCGAGCTGAGCTCTTCAACCGTCGGGGTCAGGAGAAGCCAATCTCCCGGAATGGTTAGTTCGAAATCGCTGAAACGGCTGACTGCTATCACCGGATTCTTGATCGGGCTGGGGTCGGGAATGGTGGGCCTTGAACGGACGGTTGTTGAGGGAACGGTCTGAGTAAGGGTGGTCGTCGGAGCCGACTGCACGAATGACGCCTTGGTGGAGGATGGCGAAGTGCAAGCGGTCATCGCCAGCACAACCGTGCCGGCGATGACCCGAGCGTTACGAGTCCCCGTGGCGAAGCAGTCCGACAATGATGCCTTCGGTGATCGCCTTCCAGGACGCCTCGATAATGTTCTCATGTACGCCGATCGTACCCCAGGCGGTCTCATGGTCCGCCGTTTCGACGAGCACCCGCACCCTGGCGCCCGTTGAGTCCTTCGAGTCGAGGACCCTGACTCGATAGTCTGTGAGGCGGAGATCTGCCACTGCCGGATAGGTTCCTTTCAAGGCTTCCTTGAGCGCCTGGTCGAGTGCGTGGACCGGTCCGACCCCCTCTCCCGTGGTCACGACCCGTTCCCCATTCACGACCACCTTGACGGTGGCCTCGGCAATCACCTCTTCGTGGGCGCGGCGCTCGGTGAAGACTCGAAACGACTCGAGTTTGAAGAACGGCTGCTCCCACCCCGACATCTGACGCACCAGTAACTCGAAGCTCCCATCGGCAGCCTCGAAGTGGTATCCCTCGTGTTCGAGCTCCTTGATGCGATCGATGATCCTGGCGGCGAACTGGTCGTCGACCGTGAGGCCGAGTTCCTCGGCCTTGGAGAGGATGCTCGCTTTTCCAGCCAGCTCGGAAACAACCATCCGGGTCCGGTTGCCGACGTTCTTCGGGTCGGTGTGCTCGTAGGCGTCAGGTCGTCTGGCGAGAGCCGAGGTGTGCAAGCCGGCCTTGTGGGTGAAGGCCGACGACCCGACGTATGGATGGTGGGGAGCGAGGGAAATATTCACCACTTCGGCCACATGATGGGCGATCGAAGAGAGACGAGAGAGGCTGCGATCGCCGAGAACCTCGACTCCCATCTTGATCGATAGATCAGGCAGGAGCGTCGAAAAGTCGGCGTTGCCGGTCCGCTCGCCGTATCCGTTGATGCAGCCCTGGACCTGTCGTACGCCCGCCTCGACGGCCGCGATCGAGGATGCCACGGCGCAACCGGCGTCGTTGTGGAAGTGAACTCCCAGTTCAGAGGCGGGTAGTGCTCGTTGCACCGAACCGAGGGTCCCGAGAATGTCACTGGGAAGGCGCCCCCCGTTGGTGTCGCACAGCACCAGACGTTCGGCTCCCGCCTCGGCGGCGGCGCGTAGCACCGCAAGCGAAAAATCTTCGTTGCTGGCGTACCCGTCGAAGAAGTGTTCTGCGTCGAAGAAAACTCGTCGGCCATGGGCCCGAAGGTACTCGATCGATTCTGCAACCATCCGGATGCCCTCATCGAGGTCGGCTCGCAAGGCTTCGAGCACGTGGTAATCCCATGCCTTGCCGACAATACACACCACCTCGGTGTCTGCGTCAAGCAGAGCCCGCAGCTGCGGGTCACTCTCCACGGCTGACCGGGGCCGCCGGGTCGACCCGAAGGCCGTGAGAACCGCTCGAGAAAGCGACAATTCTGTACGGGCTCGTTTGAAAAATTCGTCGTCTTTCGGGTTGGCCCCCGGCCAACCGCCTTCGACGTAATCCACCCCGAGTTCATCGAGCAATCCGGCAATGCGGAGTTTGTCTCCAACGGTCAGCGAAATGCCCTCCTGTTGTGAGCCATCGCGCAGGGTCGTGTCATATATTTCAAGAGTCATTGGGTTTCCTTTGGCAACAAAAAACCCTCCGCGGGGCGAAGGGTTAAGGCGCATACGAAGGCGTATGCGCTCAGTCGATAATGATGATGGTGTTGGTGATGGTCACGAACCTCAGTATTGCCTCATGGGAGTGCCTGGTCAAATGTTCTCTGGTGTGTCGCCACAGAACGTGGTAAACCTGAGCATGGCGTCGGGGGACGGTTTGATTTGAAAACGGTTGGAACACCGTTAAAAAGAAGCGGCGAACACCGTATTGGTGGTTCGCCACTCCTTCATTCCCCCTTGTGCGTGTGGACTTTCCCAAGCTCACAACGGAAGGCATAGTAGTAGGTATGATCTTCGTCCCGCAACCGGAAATGTATGTCTGATAGTCGGGAAGTCCTGCTTGAGGCAGCCTGGCATTTGGTGGTCGAATCGTTCGGGTTCGAGCCGACGAATCGCGAGCCGGGTCGGCGGGTAGGCGCCAAAATCCTTGAGCAGCTCAAGGCTGCTGACATCGCCGCCCGGGCTGATATGACGACAGGAGCTTTCTACAACCGCTGGCCGAATCGGGAAGCATTCCTGGCGGACTTCCTCGACTATGCCCTCTCGGTCGAGCGGTCCCCGACATTCGAGGCAGTCGCGGTGGCCTACGCCGAAGTGAAAGATCTACCGTTTCTTGAGCAGATCGAACGCCTGGCGGTGGTGAATCTTGAGGCGATTGTCGCCAATCCGAGCTTTGCGATTCAGACGCATCTCTGGTCGTTGATGCGAAGCCGGCCAGACATTCGGGACCGTATGGGAGCCATGTATCGGGACTTTCGGGACCCGATGATCCCGATCTATGAGTCGATGCTGGTCGGCCTGGGGCGTCGACTTCGAGAGCCTCTGACGATGCCACAGCTATCGGACATTATGGTGGCCCTTTCCGAGGGGATGACGATGCAGATCGTGGTTGGCGGAGGTTTCGCTCCGACCGCCGAGGTTTTCTCCCTGGCGTTGCAGGCACTTCTCCCGGTCCTCACCGCCCCGTCCGGCGACGAACGGTCGATCCAGCAGGTCGTTGTCGAGGAACTGGCGTCGACTAGGTAAGCCAGGGGGCCGGCGTGTCCGGATCCAGCCCGTACGACGCGAGGGCGTCGGCCACGATGGCGTTGTCAATCGTGCCGGCTGCTGCCAGGCGGCCGAGGACGGTCACGACGATATGTGCTGTGTCGATCTCAAAGAATCGGCGGAGCTGAGTACGTGTGTCGGAACGCCCGAAGCCATCGGTTCCGAGCGACGTGTAATCGGACGTGACGAATCGGGAGATCTGGTCGGGGACTGCCCTCATGAAGTCGGTGACCGCCACGATCGGCCCCGCCGCATTCGTGAGCACCCCGGTGACGTATGGGGTTCTGGGCGGCTCTCCAGAGTGTAGCCGGTTCCATCGGTCGACCTCAAGTGCCTCTGACCGAAGCTTGTTGAACGAGGTCGCCGACCAGAGTTCCACACCGACGCCATATCGGTCGGCCAGATCGGCCTGGGCCTGGCGGGCGGCCCCTTGTGCGGACCCCGAGAAGAGTATGGTCGCTTGTGACTCGATGGGGGCATTGCTCCACTTGTAGAGGCCAGCCAGGATCCCCTCCTCGGTTCCCGATTGGAGGGCGGGCATGGCGTAGTTCTCGTTGTAGAGGGTGATGTAATACAGGATATCTTCAGGGGATTCGCCGTACATCCGCTGGAGACCGTCCTCGATGACCACGCCCATTTCGTAGGCAAATGCAGGGTCGTAGCTCTCTACGTAGGGAACGGTGGAGGCGAGTACGAGGCTGTGTCCATCCTGGTGCTGGAGCCCTTCCCCCTGGAGGGTCGTCCGACCGGCGGTAGCGGCCATGAGGAAGCCCCGCACCCTGGCATCTGATGCGGCCCAGATCAAATCTCCCACTCGCTGGAAACCGAACATCGAATAGAAGGTGAAGAACGGCACCATGGGGACCCCGCGGGTGGCATACGAAGACCCTGCCGCCGTGAAACTCGACATGGACCCCGCTTCGGTGATGCCTTCCTCAAGGATCTGTCCATTCTTGCGTTCCGTATACGAGAGCAGCATGTCGCCGTCTACTGGTTGATACTTTTGCCCCTGGGATGCGTAGATACCGAACTCGCGAAAGAGTGAGTCCATGCCAAATGTCCGTGCCTCGTCCGGAATAATCGGGACGATCCGTTTGCCGAATGACTCATCTCGCAACAAGGTCCGCAAGAGCCGCGTGAAAGCCATCGTGGTCGACGCTTCGACCTTGCCGCTGCCGGCTTTGACCTCTTCGAACGCAGTCGATGGCGGTAGCTGCAAGGGTCGGCGGTCGCGGACGATACGCTGGGGAATCGGGCCATCGAGGGCTGCCCGTCGCTGGGTTAGATACCGGAACTCGGGTGAATCCTCGGCCGGCCGGAAATAGGGAGGTTCGGCGTCACCGTCGAGGGCTTCGGCGGGAATATCCTCTTCGAGGTGGAGGCGCACCCGGAGGGTCTGCAATTGTTGGTTGGTTAGTTCTTTGATTTGATGGGTGGCGTTGCGGCCTTCAACATCAGGTCCGAGCGTCCATCCCTTGATGGTTTTTGCGAGGATGACCGTCGGGGCACCTTTGAGTTCCGTGGCCGCCTTGTACGCCGCGTACACCTTGTGAGGGTCGAGCCCACCCCGGCGGAGCGCCCATATTTCATCGTCCGTCAGGTGCTGGACGAGCTTGCGGAGTCGAGGATCGGGTCCAAAGAAGTGTTCCCTGACGTAGGCGCCCGATTCGGTCTTGTACCGCTGGTATTCCCCGTCGACGGTGCTATTCATCTTGTTTACCAGTGCGCCGTCCACATCCGAGGCCAGGAGCGCATCCCAATCTGAGCCCCAGATCACTTTGATCACATTCCAACCCGCTCCGCGGAATATGGCTTCCAACTCCTGGATGATTTTGCCGTTGCCACGTACCGGACCGTCAAGCCGTTGCAAGTTGCAGTTGATGACCCAGGTCAGATTGTCGAGTTGCTCACGGGCTGCGAGGGAAATGGACCCAAGGGTTTCGGGTTCGTCGACTTCACCGTCGCCGATGAAACACCAGATCCGCGACTCTGATGTGTCGTCAAGGCTCCGGTTGTGTAGATACTTGTTGAACCGGGCGTGGTAGATCGAGTTGATCGGACCAAGGCCCATCGAGACCGTTGGGAATTCCCAGAAGTCGGGCATCAAGCGGGGGTGGGGATAGCTTGACAGGCCGTTCCCGCCTATTTCCTGGCGGAAGTTGTTGAGCTGATCCTCGGTGAGACGTCCGTGCATGAAAGCCCTGGCATACGCCCCAGGGGCGGCGTGACCTTGAATGTAGATGCTGTCACCGGGGAGGCCGGCTTCTTTTCCCCGGAAGAAGTGGTTGTAGCCAACTTCGTAGAGAATTGCCGACGACGCGAAGGAGGACAAGTGCCCGCCGATCCCGTGGTCTTCCTGGTTGGCCTTGATCACCATGACCGCGGCGTTCCATCGGACGAATCGACGGATGCGCTTTTCAAGAAAATCGTCGCCCGGGTAGAACGGCTGTTCCTCAGGGGGAATCGTATTCACGTAGGGCGTCGAAACCGTGGCCGGAACGCCAACATTGAGTTCCCTGGCGCGCTCGAGCAGTTTGGTCATCAGGAACCGGGCCCGGTCCTGGCCGCGGGCGCTGGCAACCGCATCGAGAGAGTCGATCCACTCCTGGGTCTCATCCGGGTCGCTATCAGGGAGTGCGTGACTGAAACCGTCGATGATCATCGGAGTCCTCGGAAAAGTAGGGCTGAACTACCACCAGCCTAACTCCTGGATTTCTTTGAGGAGTTTTGCCACCCCGGTAGCCGGTTCCTTGCAGCGAACGTTCTCTCCTCGTATCATCGCGTTCACAATGAGATCTGAGGTTCAGGTTTGGTGGTTGGCCTAAGCGGCTGATTTTCGTGAAAAGCAACGAACGACGCCGGCTCACACCGCGAGCCGGCTTTTTTGTGACCGTGTTCCATGTCGGCAAGGAGTGTGCAGGTGCCTGATCGCAAGCGAGTGTTTTCCGGGATTCAGCCAACCGGCAATATCCATCTCGGTAACTACATCGGTGCCCTCCAAAACTGGGTGAAGCTCCAGGAAGACTATGACGCCATCTACTGCGTCGTGGATCTTCACGCCATCACCGTTCCGTACGACCCCGCGGAGTTGGCGGCCTCTCGCCTGGCGACTGCGAAAGCGCTGCTCGCCATCGGTGTTGATCCGGGCAATTCTCTCTTGTACTACCAGTCGCAGGTGCCCCAGCATGCCGAACTGGCGTGGTTACTCGGAGTTGACACACCGCTCGGGGCACTAAACCGCATGACGCAGTTCAAAGAGAAATCCGAGAAGGCGGGCCAACGACTCGGACTCTACGCGTATCCGGTCCTGATGGCGGCTGACATTCTCGTCCACAAGGCGCATTTGGTCCCCGTCGGCGATGATCAAACCCAACACCTGGAACTCACCCGTGACATTGCTGTGCGTTTCAACGGCAAGTTCGGTGATACGTTTCCAGTCCCCGAACAGATCACCCCCGAAGTTGGAGCCAGGGTGATGTCGCTGCAAGATCCGACCGCCAAGATGTCCAAGTCGGATCCCGATGAGTCAAGCCGGATTCTCGTCTTCGACGAGCCCGACACGATCGTAAAGAAGTTCAGGCGGGCAGTGACCGACTCCGGGTCTGAGGTTGCCTATGACGTCGCAGGCAAGGCGGGAATCTCGAATCTCCTGGTGATCCTGTCGTTGTTCACCGACCGGTCCATCGACGACCTCGTTGA
>JAENVV010000206.1 GCA_016650365.1 Acidimicrobiia bacterium | reverse complement strand
TTCGCAACGGCTCTCCGTTCTGCCACGAACTGGCAAAGCCAGTCCACCCCGTCATCGCACCACCGCAGAACGGCTCGCCGTTCTGCCACGAACTGGCGCAGCCAGTTCGCCTAGTCCTCGCGCCACTTTCGGCCGGGCATGTGGTTGTAGATCGAAGCAACGATACCGCCGTCGACTACCAGCGGGTGGGCCGTGACCCACGATGATTCATCCGAGGCCAGGTAGACGGCTGCCGCGGCCACATCTTCGGGTTGGCCGATGCGGCCGGCCGGAGTGACCGCCTCTCGGCCGGCGCGGATTACCGGATCTTGTAGATAAGCAGTCAACGGGGTCTCGACATGACCCGGGCAAATGGCGTTGGACCGAATTCCATATTGCGCCCACTCGAGCGCCTGTTGTTTGGTAAGCATGATCACGGCCGCCTTGCAGCTCGAATACGCCCCCGCCCCCGGATAAGGAGCAAGCCCGGCATTCGAGGACAAGTTGATGATCGAACCCCCCCGCCCGAACTGCACCATCAATTTGGCGGCTTCGCGACCCACGACAAACGTGCCGAACAGCGCAACGTCAACGAGCGCCTTCCAGTCATCGCTTGAGAGATCAAGCAGAAGTCCCGGGGCGGGTTTGAGGGCACTATTGACCACAATATCAAGTGACCCAAACTGCGCCGCCGCCTGCCCGATTACGTCGATCACTCCGGCTTCGTCGGTCACGTCGAGGTCGAAGCTCAGTCCGTCCACTTCTGCGGCTACGGCTCGAGCCCCATCGACATCAACGTCGGCCACGGCCACCACAGCACCTTCCCTGGCGAACCAACGAGCGATTTCGGCACCAATACCCGAGCCACCACCGGTGATGAACGCAGATTTACCTTCCAACCTCATGTTCGGCCTCCTAGGTTCTGTGTATGCGAGCCTAGGAAACCAGGGAGGGCAACATGCGAGCTGCGCTGATGTATGGGAAAGGTGACATCAGGATCGAGGATGTTCCGATACCCGAACCGCGCCAGGGAGAGCTCCTTATCCGGGTAACGGCCGCCGGGATCTGCGGTACCGATCTCAGCGAATACACCCACGGTCCCAAGCTTTTCTCGATCGAGAACCGTCATCGACAGACCGGCCACCTTGGCCCGCTTATCCCGGGCCATGAGTTCGGGGGTCGAGTAGTCGGGGTCGGACCCGATGTCGACGGATTCACCGTCGGTGACCTGGTGGCAAGCGGGGCGGGCGTTTCGTGCGGAGCCTGTTTCCAATGCCTCGACGGATTGACCAACCTCTGCGTCGACTACTGGACGGTCGGATTGAACCGCCATGGCGGCCTGGCCGAGTTCGTGACAGCCCCCGCCTCGTGCTGCCTGGAAGTGGCCTCGCTCGGAATCACCGAGACCACTGTCTCGCTGCCTCAACCGATGTCGATCGCGGTTCACGCCATGCGACGCGGCCGGCCGGAACCCGGAGCGGACGTGGTCGTGGTCGGCGCCGGGGGAATCGGAGCGTTTCTCATCTATGCCCTGCTCGCCGCCGGGCATCGAGTCACGACCATCGACATCGACGAGGGCAAGCTGGACATTCCGTCGGCTCTCGGCGCCACCACAACCACGGACCCCGACGGGGTCGAACCGGTGAGGGTTGTCTATGAAGCAAGTGGAAGTGGCCCGGGACTGCGGACCGCCATGGCCGCCACGTTGAGCGGAGGGCGCACCGTGGCGATCGGCCTCCAAACGACCGACCCGACCCTCGATCTTCACGCCCTGAGCATCGGGGAGCGAGAACTGGTCGGGACCAACGCCCACCGGTTCGCCGAAAGCTTCGAATCGGCTGCTCGTCTTGTTGGCAGCCGCCAGGCAGGATGGTCCGATTTCGTCGCCGACCTGATCCCCCTCGACGATCTCACCTCTCGGGTACTGCCGGAAATGGCCGATCGTTCATCGAACCGGATCAAGCATGTCTTCGATCCAGCCGTCGGGAGCTGAAATCGACCCTACGACCTGACCGCCTCGCTCACCGGGCTCTTGTCATCGATCGGCAGGTGGACGATGGCGGCCAGCACACCCAGGACGATCGCAATGATCCACACGGTCTGATAGCTGCCGGTCGCGTCATAGAGCCGGCCCCCGAGGTACACACCGAGGAATGCCCCGACCTGGTGTGAGAAAAACACCAACCCGTAGAGGGTCGACAGATAGCGAGCCCCCAGCAGTTGAGCAACCGTCGACGAGGTGAGTGGAGCGGTTGCCAGCCAGACCACTCCGATGGAAGCACCAAAGAACAGGGCGGTGGCATTGGTGATCGGCAGGATCAGCAGCAGGGTGATGAGGACCGCCCTGGTGGCGTACAGAACCGACAACAGAGTGCGTTTGCGGTATCGGTCTCCCATCCAGCCAAACAGGAGCGAACCGACGATATTGAAGATTCCGATAAGACCGACCGTCAACGAGGCGATCCCGGTGCTGATGCCTTCGTCTTCGAGGAAGGACGGCAAGTGGGTTGCGATGAAGGCGACATGAAACCCGCATACGAAGAACCCGGCGACGAGCAGCAGGTAGCTGTTGTTGCCGGCGGCCCTCTTGAGGATGTCGATGAATTTGTCGTCCACGACAGTCGGACCCGCCCTGGTGATCTTGCGACCGGGAACGAACACGGTGGCAACGATCATGAGAATGGCCAGTCCTGCGAACAGATTGAATGAGGTGCGCCACCCGAAGGCGGTCAGAAGCTGACCGGCAGTCGGCGTGAGCACTGCCATACCCAACGAGGTTCCCGCGGTGATGAGCCCAAACGCGAAGGTCCGCCGTTGCGCGCTGACGACTTTGCCGACCGCCCCCAGAATGGTGGAGAGAGACAGAGCGCTGAACCCGGCACCGGCGACCAGCCCGAGTGTCAGATACAGACCCGAAGCCTGGGTCAGGCGCGAGGTAGCCATGAGCCCTACGGCAAACAGGACTGACCCGACAACCATGACTCGCCGATGGCCCACCTTGTCGGCGATCATGCCGGCGATGGGTACACCCATCGCCAGATTCAAGATGGCGATGGCCAGGCTGAACTGTTCACGCCCGGTTTGCAGATCGGCAACGATCGGCTTGAGAAACACTCCAAAGGCCTGTCGGGTACCCATCGCCAGAAAGGCGATGGAAGCGCCGGCGGCGATGACCACCCAGGCGGCGGTTGTCTTGGATTTTGGCGAGGCGTTGGTTAGGGCGATCTCTGCAACTTACCCGGGAATCACCGGGGTGAGGACGTGAGCGGGTCGGTCCGGTCCAAAATGGAGTGTCGTCGTTCCACCAAACAGCTCGGCCGGTCGGTCGCGTGGGTCATTGTGCAGGAACGGGCCGCAGCCGGTAAACACATTCTTGAAGTTCGACAGGGTCGCTTCCTCCATGACACCTTCGTACTCATAATCCTTGCCCTTGACCTGGAGCGCCACCGTGTAACCGGCCGGTACCACTATCGACGTCGGCCAGATCTCAATGTCGAGTTCGTAGACCTCACCGGAGGTCAATGGCTGTCGCTCGTCGTGTGTGTGATAGGGCCGGTAGGGCTCGGAAATGGCCGGGTCGAGTTTTCGGTGCGAAGCGCGCAACCAACCCTGAGCCAGCGGTGTCAACGGATCGAGTGCTCCCTGGAACGTGACTTCGGTTCCCTCCGGATCAAATGCCCGGAAAACAAGAAACAGATCAGCATCGGCGGTTGACGACGAGATCCACAGCTTGGATGCAAGCGGTCCGGTGAACTCGGTGTCCGTCGTTAGCGGTGCCGAGCGGAAGGTCAGCCCGTCCCCCATCGCCTCGAACGTTATCGCTGAAGACTCCGACTGCGGTTCGGTCGACAAGGAGAGGTCCGGGTGCAGATACATCTCGGTCCACTGCGTGCGCGGGATCGGCCAATCGGCTTCCATCCGCTTGACGAACCGTTCGCCGGGGTGGCGGACGAGCAGCTGCGCCCGGGGACGTTCGCCCCAACCGTTGGCGTCACCTTTGAGGAAATGGTCAAAAAAGGCGAGTTGTTGTTCACGGCCGTAGTCCGTGTAGAACTCGGTCCAATGCTCGATGCCATGCGCCTCGAGCCACTTGTCTTTCGAGGCGGCCCGAACGTATCCCTCGAAGTTGCCCCGGGGATGTAGGCCCTGGCCACCCCAGTTGGCCGCCGAGAAGATGGGTACTGTCACGTTCTCCCAAATGGGTGAACGATCCTTGTGATATTGATCGTCGAGCGGATGGGATACGATCTCGGCACCAAAGTCACATCGGTTCGCAGCTAGCTGCTCTTCGGACAGGTCCTCATCACCACAAACGTTGACTCCGGTGTTGGGATTGACTCCGCCCCGGCTACCCAACCCATATTGCACGGTCTTGACCTGCATGTCGTACCAATTCTCCCAGAAGGTACAGACGATTCCGCCGTGATGGGTCATATCGCGGTACCAGTCGGCGGCGCCCTCCCACGTGCAGATGGCCGCCAGATGAGGCGGCTGTAACGACGCCACATGCCAGGCGTTGATGGCGTAATAGGAAATGCCGTTCAGGCCCACCTTGCCGTTCGACCAGGGCTGCACGCCCGCCCATTCGACGCAGTCGTAGAAATCTTTCGTTTCCCGCGGCGAGAAGTGGTCAACGTATCCCGGCGACCGACCGGTTCCCCGAGAATCCACCCGCACGCAGGCATAGCCCTCCGGCACCCACCTTTCCGGGTCGACGACTTCCCAGTTCTGATACTTGTTCGACGAGTTGGCGGTGACGTCCGGGTGCTTCTCGGCCATCCGGGTCCAGGCACTCGGATAACCCTCCTGGAATGGCAATCCCTTCGCATAGGGCCCGTACGACAGGATGACCGGATGAACTGCGTCATCCATGGGTCGGTAGATGTCGGCCCGAACCACCAGACCATCGTCCATGGTGATCGGTACGTCCCAGTCGATACGCATCCCGTCGCGGTCTTCAGTAGTCATAGCTGCTCCCTCTTAACAGACGATCAGTTCGGTTGGATACTTCTGGATGACGTCGACGCCGTCGCCGGTGATCTGCATGACGTTGCCAACTTGAACACCGGCCGGTCCGTCGATGACGTTTGGTTGAACAACGAGCAGGGTGCCATCAGGATATACAAAATCGTCCGGGTGGGTAGCGCCCCGGTTGGCCCTAGTCCGAATAATCGGGGGAAGGTAGGCACCTCCAAACCCGTGTACGAGGTCGTCCCAGATGTCGAACCCCTGGCGCGAAATGATCTCGGCCGCATCAAGCACCTGACCAACGGTGGCCCCCGCCTTCAGCACGCCAACGATATCTTCATACGCTTGTACGGCTACGTCGTGCAGGGCCCGGTAGCGCTCATTGGGTTCGGCACCGATCGTGAACGTACGGAGAATCTGGCCTGAGTATCCCCAGAAGGTCGTGGAGATCTCGGTGACGAACACATCGCCTGCCTCGATGACCCGGTCAGGATGATATTGATGAGGAACGCAGATATCGGGTTGATCCATCTGTGTCGTAAGGCTGAAGTGGATGAGGTTGGTCCCTCGATGTCCGAGATAGACGTCCTCGACGATCCTGGCCACGTCAGTTTCATTGATGCCCGGTTGGAGCTGATTGGCCAGGGCGTCAATGGCGGCGTCGCCCATCGCCGAAGCTATCCGGACGAACGTCATCTCATCTTCGGATTTGGCAAGACGGAACTGCTGATAGACGCTATTGAGATCCACGAAGGTGGTGTCCGGGAATTCCGCCATCAAGATGTTGTAATCACCGTGAGGCACAACTCCGATAATTCCGATCCGGCGGCACCCTTTGAGGATGCCGACCAGTTCTTGGGCTTGATCGATCGGCGTGTCACCGCCGTAGCGAACATCGTCGATGACCGAAATACGCTCGGCGTCCGGCAGGTGGTTCCAGAGGCGTACCAGCAACAGCGGATCCTCACGGAACACGACGTACGACTGGACCTGCGACGGCCAATTCGAAAAGAACTGCACCGAGGTTTCCAGCGGACCGGTCGCTCCCCCCACCAGGACGACATCAAGATCGTGCTCGACTTTCACCGACTCGATCCACCGGTAGCGGCGGTCCATCTCCCGCTGCGGATAGCGCGGAAACCCGTTCACCTGCTCAAAAGCATCGGGTACCCAGTACGGCGGACCATACCTAGTCATGTTCGCGATCCTTCGATAAGCCCGAAAACCATCTCGGGAGTGATCGGATACCGGTCGATAACCGCCCCATAGGGGGCCAGCGCATCTTCAACGGCTGAAGCAATTGTGGCTGCCGCAGGAATGGTGCCGCCTTCACCAACCCCCTTGACACCGAGCGGATTGAACGGGGCAGGCGTGGTCGTATGCAGCTTAGTGATCTGCGGCATTTCGACTGCCGACATAATCCGGTAATCCATGAACGTGGTCGCGACTGGTTGACCGTCCTCGGTGAATGAGACTCGTTCGGATAGGGCATTGCCAAGACCATGAGCGATGCCGCCGTCGATCTGCCCATCGACGATCATCGGGTTGAGCACCACCCCACAATCATGGGCAACCACGTAGTGGACGACATCGACAAACCCGGTCTCCGGGTCGACTTCGACCTCGGCGACGTGGGTCCCAAAGGCGAACGCCGGCTTGTGCATCTGAAACGCTCGATCGGCGGCCAGTCCCGGGAGTTGGCGACCGCCCGGCAGTGGCCTGGCTCCAGTTCCTTGCATTGAAGCTGCCAGAAATCCGAGCGAAACCTCCGCACCCGGCTGCCCGACCACTTTGACCTTGCCGTCCTCAAACACCAGGTCATCCTCGGAGGCCTCCAGATGTTCGGCCGCCAGGGTCCGGGCCATACTGGCGATTTCTTGAGCGGCGAGATGAACCGATGAACCCGCCGTGACGGCAGTCCGACTGGCCACGGTCGCTATGCCGTACCCATAATGGCCGGTATCAGCCGAACGGATTCGAATTCGGGAAGGGTCCACTCCGAGTTCCTGGGCGACCAGTTGCGCAAATACCGTTGCGTGACCTTGCCCTTGTGAAGCCGCTCCGGTATCTACGACAACATCGCCAGACGGCAGCACCTCCACCCGGGCACCTTCGAATGGCCCGAGGCCGGTGTCCTCCGTATAGGAGGCGATCCCCAGACCGCGCAGTTTCCCTTCTGCCTCGCTCTGGGTGCGACGAGCCGCGAACCCGGCAACGGCATCCAACGCATTGTTCAGCGCCAGTTCGTAATCGCCGCTGTCCACCGTGACCGGGTTTCCATCGCGCGACTTGATCTCCCGCTCATAGGGAAAGGCGTCGGCCGGGATAAAATTACGTCGCCGAACCTCCACCCGATCGAGACCTGTCTCCCTCGCAATGGCATCCATGACCCGTTCTATCGCAAACGTGGCATATGGTCGGCCGGCACCTCGAATCGGGCTGGTTGGCGTCTTGTTGGTGTACACGACCTCGAGTGCCACATCCATGGTCGGGACCACGTACGGCCCAGGAGTCAGTTGAAGTCCTGTCGATGGCAGCACGAGGCCATACGGGACGTAGGCGCCATTGTCGTGAACGATCCGGCCACGTAACCCCAGGATCCGTCCGTCGCCATCGATCGCCACCTGATAGAGCTGGGACTGATCGCGCTGCTGGAGCGTCGACACAAAATGCTCCCGGCGGGTTTCGACCCACTTGACGGCGACCCCGAGCTTGAGGGCCAACACCGCCACCACGTATTCCTCGGCGTAGAGGGCGGCCTTTGGCCCGAACCCTCCCCCGACGTCTGGGGCGATTACACGGACCTTGTCACCTTCGAGTCCCAGAAACTCGACGAGATGGGTACGAAGCGGAAAGG
>JAENVV010000205.1 GCA_016650365.1 Acidimicrobiia bacterium | reverse complement strand
GGCTCAGGTCCTGAAACAGGTGGCGTCGCATCGGAAGGGGAGCCGCTCCCGCCATGCCCCAGCATTCGTTGCCGACCAGAATGGCCGGCTCTGGGTCCGGGCCGACGATGAGCACCGCTTCTTCGAAGCGCGGATCGAAACCGGTCAGGTAGGAGAGGTTGGCGCTGTGCTCCCGGTCGGCGTAGATCACCAGCCGGTCGTAGCCCTGCTCCTGGGCCCTTGCCCGGAGGCGCTCGAGACGTTCCCCATACAGTTGCGCAGGCAACTCCGGCATGGTTTCCGGCATGCCGAAATCGGGCAGTGACACTTGCGTCAGTTGGGCCCTTTTCATCTGTGCCTCATGTCACCTTTATCTCATGTTTTGGGCGGGAGTCCAGATGCGGGCCTCTGACATTCCTCGTTCGATCACAACGAATTGGTTGGTCTCCACGGTCATCCAGGGTCCGACCTCCCCGTCCGGCCATTGAACACGAACCTTGACCTGGTCGGCAATGCCCAATCCGAAATGGGACCATCCGAGTTGGCCGCCGGCGTGTCCTCCGCCGATTGTCACTTCCCGTTCCATCGAGTGACGGCCAATCCTCACTTCGATCCACGAGCCGATTGCATCGCGGTTGGGTCCCTGTTGCCCGAGCTCGACCGCGATCCAATTGCCCATCGGCGTTGGTTCGGGACCATCACCGGTGCCGAGATTCCTCCAGATCTTGATGTTCTCGCGACGGTTCACCACGACCAGATCCAACAAACCGTCAAGGTTGAAGTCGGTCAAAGCGGCTCCGCGGGCGCGGGCGAAGCTCAAGAGGCCAGCCGCTTCGGCGGCCTCGAGGAAGGTCCCATCGGGTTGTCCGAGCAAGAGGTTGCTCGGGTCCTCGGCTGCATAGTCAGGCATAGCTTCGACATTGCCCTTTGTAACGAAAAGGTCGATCAATCCGTCGTTGTTCACGTCTTGGAACTCCGGATGCCAGGCGGTCGAGGGCAGAACCACGTCGCCGGCGAAGGGACGATGAGCCGTCACCCCAACCTCGAAGGCGATGTCCTCGTATCTAGGTTGGGACACTCCGTCGGCGAGTGTTTGCAGCTTGTTGTCGCCCTGGCTGGTGAGAAACACTTCCGCCAGGCCGTCTCCGGTCACGTCGTAGCTGGCGATTCCCATGCCCCAGAT
>JAENVV010000204.1 GCA_016650365.1 Acidimicrobiia bacterium | reverse complement strand
GTCAAGACCGCCCTCGCCGGTCGCTGACGCAAAGGCCGTTGTCGCAAAAGCTGCGAGTAGAACTAGAGATAATAAGACCGGCCCGGACGACCTCGTCTGGCGTTTCAGTTCTGTTCGTACCACACCTGCCACCCGTAGTTTGTTGGCACTATCACTGTTACCACCGGTCTAGAAGGCCATCCATCAGACGAAGCGTCCGTCGATTCGTCATCAACCCTACGCACCTCGAATGGGCCACTCGATGACGTATATGAGATTGCGACGGCCCCTGAAGGAAGCGATTCGACCACCTCTGGAGACAAGACTTCCTCAGGACTCGCCACGTGATATCCGGCGGCTCGATAACCCTGCTCCAGATAAACGACCCGTGAGCCACCTTTGAAGAAGGAGTTCGCGCCACGACTGTAGAGGTTACGAGCCTGCGAACCATCAACCGTGTAAACGTTGACCATCGGGGGGTCCGGCCATGTGGTGATGACCCACACATCGAACGCAATGATTGACTTCATCGCAGCTATAGGGTCCGGGTTGTTGATGTCGAGGAAGGGGATGTTCTCGCGACCCCCCAGGTTGGCTTCGCCTACTTCGGCCACCACTTCGTCGATCAGCGCTTCAAGGGCAGCCGGACTACCCACCGTCTCGGGACTTATCGTGGTTGGCGGACTCAACGTCGCCGTCGTGGTCGTAGGAATCGTGGTGCTCGGCGAGGTCGTGGGAGTTGGGGCTGGCGAGGTAGTTGGAGCGCCGGCGACAGTCGTGGTGGTGGTGGTCGCGGGGTTCGAGCAGGACGCGATCAACAAAGCGGTGACGACAGTCGCACTCCCCTGCTTGATCATCGTTTGGCCCTTACTCGCCGGAACGTTGGCTCGTCCATACCGGCTCCCACTCCAACAACTATCGCTCTATATTGCTATATATCGCAATAGGTTGTCAACGAGAGATCTCTCCAACCACGTAACGTGACTATCAAACATGATAGAAGCCAACCGGCGCCCGGTCGAGGCTGATTTTCGCGCACCACACCTACCGCAACAACGAGTGTGCATACGATTTGCACTATCGAACCTGGATGCACACTCGTTCGATCGGACCGGAATGTCGTCAGCCTCGATACGGCGCTCGAACAAAAACAGCGTCCGCCTCCGGGGGGAGGCGGACGCTGCGTCTCTATCAGCTACCGGTCTTCATTTACGAGTCATGGGTCTCGAGGTTAGGGCGTCCCATACGAGTGGCCCGGCTCAAAAGTCTCGAGCGGGAAAACGACCCCGGTTACTGCAAACGGGGTACCGATCGGGGTACCAATTGGCGTACCGATTGGCAGCGTGATCCAAGAGTCATGAACCTCAAGCGCGGGAACGACCCCCGTTGCCATCCATGAATCGTGAACGCCGTCAGCTGCGAAGCCGCCCGAAGACACCGGCACGTTCATCCACGAATCGTGAACCTCAGCCGCCGGACCTCCGACGAGCAACACGATTGCTACCACCGCGGCAACGATGACAGCCACCACGCCCATAACTGTGAGTAGAGGAACCACTGACGTTGGTGTCTGAGGAACAGTCACCCCGCCAACTTTTTCTTGGGGCCTCACGGTCCCTGGATCGACGGTATACATGGGAACCTCCTTTCGGAGCGAAGAGACCTTCGTCGCCAGCCGCTCCAACTATCCCTCTGGCGTCATCACACCAGTTGAACCGTCTCCACACTCCAATGTCTCGCTTCCCCGCCAAATGCAACAGAGTAAAAGGACCCCACCCGTGCAAAACCCTGGCTGCTCGACCGTCGAGTGTGCATCCAGATTCAATATGAGCACACGTATGCACACTCGACCCGCGGCTACGGCATTTAGCGCGGGAGGGCGGCTTCCTTCAACACGTTGCCCTGCTCATCCATCATTCCGGCCTTGCTGCCAATCGACAGGTTGTTGGCAAGGAACAGGTCTTCACGGTGCAGGACGACCCACCGGTAGCCGGGGATCTTTTTCAAACGCTTGAAGGCGGCTTTGAGGTCAGCCGGGGCAGCCGCCACGATAATGCTGCCCTTCTTGCCGATGAGGTCGACTGCGCCGGTTGGATCGGGTTCGGCTTCGAACAGTCGGGCTGCGGTAACCAGCAACTCAGCCTGAGTCTGGCGAGCCATCAGTGTTCCCCATCGGTCGATAAGAGGACATCTTTCACAAACGCAAAAGCCTCAGCCGCATCGTCACCGTCTGCGGTAACGGTGACCTCGTCGCCGGTGGCCGCGCCGAGCGCCAGGACACTCATGATCGAGGCGGCATTGGCTTTCTTTTCACCCTTGAGAATCTCAATGGTTGCCGACAACTGCTTGACCTTTTCAATGATCAGTGATGCAGGTCGGGCATGCAGGCCCGATGGATTCGCGATGACAATATTCTCAGTGACCATGTTCGATCCTCCCCCGTTTTGGTTCATTTGTAGTTCGATGTCTGCGATAAGTTCGGCTGGAACGCCCTGGTTCGAAAGCCACCCCGCCCAGTCGTCGACGACGGACTGGAGTTCGTCCCAACCGGGGACCTCGCGGTCGGCCAACTTCAGAGCAGCGGAGATGACGGTCACGAATGCCTCGGTGTTCGCTCCCCGCCCGGCGGCTGCAATAGCTGGTCCGACCAGGCGCTCACTGGCCCCGAGCTTTTGGACGGGATTACGCGCCACTCGTCGGACCGGATCCGCCAGGTCGGCATCGGCGAACCGAACCAGACTGGTTTCGGCAGTTTTGGTGAACTCGCCGGCCGGGAAACTCGGGTATTGATCGCCAAGAATGTTGACCATGGTGTCCGCCAGGTCTGAGATAACGGCATGAATCGACGGATCCGCCACCGCCTCGTGGATGTAGCCGTACCCCTTGGCGATTCCCAAATACGCAGTGGCGGCATGGAGTCCGTTGACGAGCCACAGC
>JAENVV010000203.1 GCA_016650365.1 Acidimicrobiia bacterium | reverse complement strand
GGTTTCGGGGTGACGGCGTTGAGCGTCATCAATATCACCGTACGCCAGAAACTTACTCCTGACGAGTTGCGGGGAAGGGTGGCGAGCGCGGTCCGGATGGTGGCCTGGGGCTCGCAGCCGATCGGCGCACTTCTGGGAGGGATTCTGGCGAGTCAACTCGGATTGCGCGCCCCGTATTTCCTGGCGGCGGTCGGTTGGCTCATGATCTTGATCCTGCTCAATCCAACCTTCGAAGGTGAACTAGAGCCGATGACCTACGTCGGGCGCCACCGTCGGTCGCTACTTGAGGAGTAGTCCGTCGAGTCTCCGCCCGACCACGGCGGTTCCGGCCGCTCCCATGGCGACCAAAACTGCAATGTGGCCAAGAATGGTCCAATCGAACACGCCAAACGTGAGAGCTCTGATCAGTTCCGCGGAGTGATAGAGCGGAGAGAACCTCGTAATTGCCTGAATGGCCGGTGGATAAACCTCAAGCGGATAGAAAGTGGCGGAGAACAAGAACAGAGGCAGCGTCACGACGGTTACATAATCGAAGTCTTGCCACGAGCGCATGAACGTTGAGCAGGCCATGCCGACTGCTCCGAAGGCGAAGCCGATGAGCACTGCGGCTGGAACTGCCAGGACGCCCCACCACGATTCCACATAGCCGAGGCCGGCCATCACCACCATGAACGAGGCGGCATACAACGCCCCTCGCACCAGTGACCAACTGATCTCGCCGACGGCAATATCGGGCACGCCGATCGGCGTCGACAACATAGCGTCATAGGTCTTCTGGTACTTCATCTTGAAAAAGATGTTCATGGTCGACTCGAACACTGCCCCGTTCATTGCAGATGACGCGAGCAGGGCAGGGGCGACGAAGGCCGTATAGCTGACAATGACTCCGCCAGGCCCCTTGACCTCGCCGATGTAGCCGCCCAGGCCGATGCCGATCGAGAACAGATAGAAAAGTGGTTCGAAAATGCCTGAGAAGATGACCATCCAGCTCCGGCGGTAGACCATGAGGTTGCGTTCGAACACGTACTTTGATCGTTGGGCGGTCCGTAAGGGCAGGGGGACGACCCGCATGAGGAGCGTGGTCATACGACGAGTCGCTTCTCGAACTGGCGGACGGCCAGAACCGTGCCGACCGCGATGTACGCCACTAACACGGCGGCGTGGGTGGCCCGACTGAAGGTTGGATCGACTCCGAGAGCCAACGAACGAGCCAGTTCGACGCCATGCCAGAGGGGTGTCAGATACGCCACCGGTTCCATCCAGTCCGGTAGGCGGGATATTTCGAAAAAGGTCCCTGAGAATAAGAACAGCGGCATGATGCCGAATCGGAACAGGTTGGTCAGGCCGATACCGTCTTCAAGTTTGGCGGCGAACCATGTGACAAAGCCTGCGAACGCCAGTCCGGTTAGAACGGCGGGGATGATCGCCAAGAGGCCACCGGTCAATGTCATGGCGCCAAGGGCGGTTGCGACGAGGACGAAGATGGCCGAAACGAGGGCGACTCTGGTCGCAACCCAGGCGAGATGTCCGATGACCAGATCGCGAGTGGACAGTGGTGTGGCCAACGCGGCCAGGTAGTACCTTTGCCATTTGATACCGGCCAGGACCGGCCACGATGAATCCCCCGCCCCGGCCTGCATGGCGGTGGCTGCCAGTAGGCCAGGAGCGAGGAACTCGAGATAGGACACGCCGGCGATCCCGCCGGTTTGTTTATCGACCAGGTTGCCGAGGAATATGCCCATGGCGACCAGATACAGCAGGGGATTGACGAACGAAGAGAATACGCTGCCCCGCCAAACACCCCGGTATACCCGCGCCGACCGCTCGTACATGCGCAAGGTGCTGTTCATTCCACCAGACTCCGTCCGGTCAGCTTCAAGAACACATCCTCCAACGATGAGCGCCGACTCACTTGAGCCACGGGCCGTATACCCCTGGCGTGTGCCTCAGATGAGGTGGCATCGGCGTCCGGCGTGTAGAGCAAGACGCGGTCAGGCAGGATTTCGATGCGCTCGGCAAGCCCGCTCAACCGTGCGATGTTCTCGTCCTGGGTGCCCGGGGGGAAGCGCATTTCGAGGACCTCCCGCGTTGAGTGTTGGACGATGAGGCCCGATGGCGTGCCCTCGGCCACGATGCGGGCCTGGTCCATAACGACCAATCGATCGCAAAGTTGCTCGGCCTCATCCATGTAGTGGGTGGTCACGATGAGCGTCACGCCATCCTGTTTGAGCCGGTACAGACGATCCCACAGCACGTGGCGGGCCTGGGGGTCGAGTCCGGTAGTCGGTTCGTCGAGAATCAGCAGTTCCGGTTGATTGATGAGCGAGCGGGCGATCGTGAGACGACGTTTCATGCCCCCCGAGAGCTTGTCGACCTTCTCGTCGCGCTTGCCGTTCAGTTGGACAAAATCGAGCAACTCCTCGATTCGAGGCCGGATTACGGCGCGGGAAAGACCGAAGTAGCGGCCATAGATCATGAGATTCTCGGCGACGGTCAGCTCAATGTCGAGGCTGTCTTCCTGGGGTACGACCCCGAGGCGCGAGCGCAGCTGCGGCCCCTGGGTTGCCGGGTCGAGTCCCAAGACCGACAGGGAACCCGAGGTGATGGGGGAGACGGATCCGATCATTCGCATCGTCGAGGACTTCCCGGCCCCATTGGGACCGAGGAAGCCGAATGCCTCGCCCTGTTTGACTTCGAAGTCGATGGCGTCGACCGCGGTGAAGTCACCGAACCGTTTCGTGAGATCGTGGGCGATAACCAGGGCATCAGACATGGACCAACCAGCCTATCCGTTTTTTGGGTCCGTCCGGTTGTGTTCTAGTCAGGTGGCCAGATCGGTCGGAGTGACTTGGCAAACGAAACTTTGGCCGTGTGGTCAACCATCCAACCGTATCGCCCTGAGCGCTGTAACAGCAATGATCGGGTCATTTTCGGATCGGCGGTGCGGTGTTTTACGACCGTGAGTTTGAGTGTCGAAGTTTCCGTATCGGTCCAGGCATCCTCATCCGGTGCCAGAGCTAGCACGACGTCTGAGTAGTGCGCTAGGTCTTCAGGGACTTCATGTATCGCCCTTGGTAGCTGAGGCAGCACCTCGGTCAGGCGAGCCGCGAATACGAGGGCGAATTTCATCTCGTGGGCTGCGTCGCGCAATGCCAGGATTCGATCCCGTCCGGGCTGGCCACCGTCGAGAGTCCCGGCCACGAACTCTTCGTATCCGTCGATAATCACGAGTGGAGCAGCAAAATCGTTGGTCATGTTTACGGCGGCCACCGCCTCAACAATTGCCGACGGTTCGCGGGTTGTGATCGGGTACAGGGCCAGGCGGGCAACCTGGTCCATCGCCGCTCGAACCCGGATCATCTGCTTTTCGTTCAGGTGCCCGGCCCGGAGCCGCAACTCGTCGACATTCGCTCGGACGGCCACAAACCGCTCGACCAATTGGCTCGCAGGCCGTTGACAAGATACATAGATGACGGGATGACCGGCCCGCAACGCCGAGTTGGTAATGGCCAACAGCAGGCTGCTAGTCCCGGACCCGACTGCCCCGACCACCGAGACCAGGTCTCCCGCGAACAAGCCGCCGAGCCGGGTATCCCAGGCATCAAACCCGGTCGGGATGGCGGTGGCGGCATCCTTGCGCCATTCCAACTCGTCACCGAGCGCCTCGACGAGGCCTTTCATCGGTTGGTTTGTCGTAATTGTTGCCCACTCGGCTGTTGTCAACCCCTTGCCTGTTTCCATGTCCGTCCCCTTGCCGCTGAATCTTCCAAGGTAACCGATGGTCGAACAAACGTTCGTCTTCGAACAGGGATTATTTTCGCGAGTTTCCATTGGCTGGAGCTGGCGTCCGAGCAGCGCGGTGACCTACGCATAACTAGCCTGAGCGTATGCGCTTCGGATATGGACTCATTACGTGTCAACGACATCCGGACGATGCTCGGTCAGATGTGGATCTGTATCGGGAGGCGCTCGAACTGGCGGAAGAGGCCGAGGCGTGGGGGTTTGACTCGGTTTGGACCAGTGAGCACCACTTTCAGGATGACGCCTACATGCCATCGGTTCTTCCGCTGTCGGCGGCCATCGCGGCGAGGACAACCCGGATTCACATCGGAGTCGGAGTCGCCCTGGCCCCGTTCTACGATCCGATCCGGTTGGCTGAAGATGCAGCGACCGTTGACCTCATATCTGAGGGTCGCTTCATTCTCGGTCTCGGACTCGGGTGGTTGGATTGGGAGTTCGAAGCCTTCGGGCAGTCCCGCAGAGACCGGGTACCTCGCACCGAGAGTCTGATTTCCGTGTGTCGGCAAGCCTGGGGCCACGGCTTGCTGGAACAGACCGGCGTCCAGGTCACCCCCAAGCCGGCCCAGGCTGGAGGTCCTCCGATTTGGATTGGTGCCACCGCCGAACCAGCCGTCAGGAGGGCCGGAAAGCTCGCAGACGGGTTCATGGCTTCCGAGCCAACCCCGACAGCCTTTGCGGAACAGGTCGGCTGGGTCAATAAGGAGCGTTCGGTTTCGGAGTCGTCTCCGTTTGAGATGTCGGGCTACTGGCCGGTGTTCGTATCCGAGGACGACCATGCCTGGGAAAGAGTGCGGCCGTATCTCCACTATATGGAGTGGAAGTACCAGGACTCCGAGCAGAGCCGGGGTCGGTTGGGTCCGCTGCCCCATGCGCCGGCACTCGATCCGGAAACCGAAGTGGCCCTGCGATCGGCATCGGTCTTCGGAACGCCCGAGCAGGTAGTTGGTCAAATACGTGGATTGGCGGACATTGCCGGTAACGACTTCACGTTCGTCGGGCGGTTTTACTACCCGGGTATGGACCGGGACGTCATGCGTGAATCCGCCCGGCTATTCGCAGAGGAAGTGATCCCCGCCTGTCGCTAGCGGGTGGCGACGGCCCAGTCGGCGTGGAGAGCGGCATAGACGCCGCCCAACCTGACGAGTTCCGCATGCGTACCGTCTTCGACGATATGGCCGCCATCGAATACGAGTACCCGATCGGCGGCTTCGGCGGTGGACAGTCGGTGAGCCACAGTGATCGACGTGCGGCCTTGGGCCAGGCGTTCTATGGCGTCGCGCAGCTTGAGCTCAAGCGCCGGGTCAACCGCCGACGTCGCTTCGTCAAGGATGAGCAGGTCCGGATTGGCGACCCAGGCCCTGGTCAGGGCGACAAGTTGCCGTTCGCCGGCCGACAGGTTCTGTCCTCGCACTCCGGCCACGGTGGACAGGCCGTCTGGCAACCCGTCCACCCAGTCGCCCAGATTCAGATCGGCAATCGCCTGGTGAACTTCCGTATCAGTCGCCTTGGATCGACCGTAGCGAATGTTTTCGAGCAGCGAAGTATTGAACAGGAACCCTTGCTGGGGAACGTAGGAAACCCGGGTCCGCAGATCTGCGAATGCCACGCTTCGAACGTCGATCCCTCCAACGGTTATGACCCCGCCGGTGGGGTCGATGAGTCGAGCGACCAGCTTCGCAAACGTTGTTTTGCCTGAACCGGTTTGTCCCACGACGGCTACGCGCTCGCCTGGAGCGATAGTCAGGTTCAGGTTCTGGATGATGGGCGGTCCCGTCGGGTACTGGAAAGTCGTATCGACGGCTTCAACGGCCAGATAGCCGGCTGGCAAGGGTTGCGGGTGGGCGGCGTCGGGTAAGTCGACTGGCTCATCAATTACGGCCAGGACTTTACGGAGCCCCGCGCCGGCCGCCTGGGCGCTGTCAGACGCCTCGACGATCATCTGGACCGGCTCGGTCAAGAGATTGACCAGGAACAGGAACGCCAGAAGCGTTCCCGTCGTCAGTTGACCCCGATCTCCGAAGACGACTCCGAATCCGATCACGGCGGCAGTGATGAGTCCGGCGAAGATCTCTGCCGACGAGAACAAGAACGCGCCGAATCGAGCGGTACGAAAGCCTGCATCGAACTGGCGATCGAGCGCCTGGTCAACCCGGGCCAGGGTCTCGGGTTCAGCCCCATGGGCACGGATGATGGGTAATCCGGTTATCGATTCTGACACAGCTGACATCGAGTCCGACACGGTTGCCCGGTAGGCGCTGTGGGCCTTCTTCAGCAGCCGCTGGAACCACAGCAGCAGAATGCCGTACACGACCACCCCGGCAATGACGATGAGGGCGAGCCTGACGTCGTAGAACAACATCGTGGCCATGGCAAGAATCAGCTGGGTGGTCCCGATGAGCATGCCGATCCCGGCCCATTCCATAAACTGTTCCAGGGCGGCGACGTCCGATGTCACTCGGGCAACCATGGCCCCGCGACGATTCGTCTCGGTATGGAGCGCCGATAGTTGATGCAAATGGGCGAAGGCTTCATTCCTTAGTTCGGCCAGACCGGCAGGAACGAAACGGGCGATTCGCATGAGCGATCCCCAGCGAGCCAGGGAAGCCAGCAATATGGCGCCCACGGCAATCAATCCCGATCGGAGAACGGCCGATGTGTCGATCCTGTCGACCCCGACGAGTTGCGTGTCGACGATCTTCTGAAGCGTTATCGGCACCACCAGGGACATGGCGGTGCCCGTACCCGCTAGGAGCAAAGTCACGATGAGACCTTTGCGGAGGGTGGGGGCTATCTGGAAGCCGCGTCGGAGCGCCTGAACGACGGAGGTGTCAGACATCGGCGTAGGCCGTCAGAATCTCGGAGTAGACCGGTTGCGAGGCGAGCAGTTCTTCGTGTGTCCCGGTGGCGGCGATCCGTCCCTCGTGAATGAGGACGACCCGATCGGCCAAAGCAATCGAAGCCTGGCGATAGGCGACGATGACCACCGTGGAGGGGAGTTCGGCATCTCGAAGGCCGGTCAGGATGGCTGTCTCGACGCTTGGATCGATGGCGGATGTGGCGTCGTCCAGAATAAGCAGCCGCGGTTTGCGAATAATGGATCGTGCCAGGGCAATTCGTTGGGCCTGCCCGCCGGACAATGTGGCACCTTGCTCGCCGACGATTGTGTCGAAACCATCTGGCAGTTCCTCGATGAACGCGGTGGCTTGAGCCAGGTCGGCAGCCGCCCGGACGTCGTCCTCGGAGAACTCCTGTCCCAGGGTGATGTTTTCACGGACCGATAGATTGAAGAGGAAGGCTTCTTGGGGAACGATCGTCACCTCAGCGGCAACTCCCCGTTCGGCGAAGTCTCGAAGGTCGCGTCCGTCGAGGTGGATCGCCCCCATGGAGGGATCCCACAATCGGGCCAACAACGAAACCATCGTGGACTTGCCCGATGCCGTTGGCCCCACGATGGCGACCGTCTCGCCGGGTTTGATGTCGAAGGTGAGACCTGAGAGAACCGCAGTTCCCCCTGGATACGAGAAGGTGACTGCATCCCCCTCCACCGACGTTCCGGTTGGCTGCTCGGACGGTCGCGTCTCGCCGTGCTGGATGATGTCATCGGCCTCGACGATGCGGGCAATTCGGCGCCAACTGGCCAGAGCGAAGGTGGTTTCCCAGGTCACGAAGCCGATCAGGCGGATTGGGAACGACAGGAGCGACATGAGGTAGAGGGCCGTGACCACGTCGCCTGGCGTGATGGCACCGGCCTGGATCCGGAATCCGCCGACGACAATGACGGCCACCAGACCGATGGCGGGAATGATCTCCGAGAAGGTCCTGAACGTCTCGGCCCGCGTCGATACCCACGTCCGCTGGTCGCGTAGCGCGTTGGAGACTTTGGTGAACCGTTCGACCTCAAGTTCCTCTGCACCAATCGCCTTGACTGTCAGCGCGCCGTCGAAGCTCTCATGGGCCACAGCCGAAACGTCGCCGACCATTCGTTGGAGCTTCTCGAATCCGCCAAAGATGAACCATGCAGAACCGACATCGGCTGTTACGACAAGGCCAAAACTGACCATGGCGACCAAACCCAGCCAGACATCGATACTCGTCACGAGGACGAGTGATCCAACGAGTAACAGGCTCACGCCAGTGGCGTATGGCAATGGCCCGAGGACGAACGTCGCCTGGCCGGCGTCGTTGTCGGTTATGGCGAGGAGATCACCGGTGTCCTCGCCGTGATGCCAGGGCATGGATAGTCGGTATTGATGGTGGATCAACCGCGAGACAAAATCCATTTGCGAACGGATCTGGAGCCAGGACGCACCGACCCGCCTGATGATGATCCCCACCGCCTTGTACAGAGCGATGCTTGCCACGAGAAGCACTGCGGGTCGTAGTCGGTCAGCGTACGGTTCTCCACCATCGAGGACCGGGATGATTACGGTGTCGGTGATATCGCCAATGACCACGGCGGCAATCGCGATAGCCGACACGAACATGGTCGATCCGAATACGGCGACACTGAAGGCGATCGGGTGCCCGCGAATCAGGCGCCCCACATGGGCCCCTCCCTGCCGGAGCACCGTCCCCATCGATTCAGTCGTCACGCTCCGCACGACGAAAGATGGTAACTGGCCCGGAGCCTTGACGATTCATCATTTTCGGAACCGGAACACACCCTCAGCTGGTATGTTCGAAGCATGATTCACACGAGCCCTTTTCCTGATGTTGAACTACCGGACATGCCACTTACCTCGTACGTCCTACGCAATTCGTTGGCCGATCCTGACCGACCGGCTCTGATCGACGGTCCGACCGGTCGGACTATCACCCATGGCCAGTTGGTTGGCGGGGTGGCCAGAGTCGCTGGTGGGTTGGCGGCCCGCGGGTTTGGCAAAGGCCAGGTTCTAGCCATCCTCGCTCCCAACATCCCGGAATATGCACTCGCCTTTCACGGGGCGGCGACCACGGGGGGCACGGTCACCACAATCAACCCGACCTACACGGTCGATGAGGTGGCCCATCAGCTGACGGATTCGGGCGCCAGGTTCATTGTGACGATTCCAATGTTCCTTGAGATTGCTCAGACGGCCGCCGTTTCGGCCGGCGGGATTGACGAGATTTTTGTGTTTGGAGAGGCACAGGGGGCGTCACCATTTACCGATCTGATGGGCGAACCATACGTCGGCCACGCTCAGGTCGATATGGATGATGTCGTCGTCATGCCGTATTCGTCGGGGACCACGGGTCTGTCAAAGGGAGTCATGCTTACCCATCGGAACTTGGTGGGGAACCTTGCCCAGTCCGAACCCGTCATCAGTATCACGCCAGACGATATTGGAATAGCTGTCCTTCCTTTCTTCCACATTTATGGCATGCAGGTCCTCATGAACGGAGCGATCGCCAACGGCTCGACCATCGTGACGATGCCTCGCTTCGACCTTCAGCAGTTTCTGGAGATCTGCCAGGATCAGAAAGTCACCCGTTACTACCTTGTTCCACCGATCGTGCTGGCGCTTGCCAAGCATCCGATGGTCGACGACTACGACCTGTCGGATGCCCGTCAGGTGTTTTCTGGCGCAGCTCCGCTGAGCGCCGAGGTGGCTGCTGAGGCATCGGCCAGGATGGGGTGTGAAGTCGTACAGGGCTATGGACTGACTGAGACGTCACCGATCACTCATGCGACCCCGCCAGGAGGTTTCAAACCAGGCTCCATCGGAGTCTTGTTGCCAAACACCCAATGTCGGATAGTCGATCCAGAGACCGGTGAGGATCTAGACCTCGATGTTGACGGCGAGTTATGGATCCGCGGTCCGCAGGTGATGAAGGGGTACCTCAACAATCCCGAGGCCACAGCCAACACCATCGATGCGGATGGTTATTTACACACCGGAGACATCGGCCATGTTGATGCAGACGGACACTATTACATCGTCGATCGCCTCAAAGAGCTCATCAAATACAAGGGCTTTCAGGTACCGCCCGCCGAACTCGAAGGGCTGCTGCTGACCCATCCGGCGATCGCTGACGCGGCGGTCATCCCGATCCCCGATATTGAAGCCGGTGAACTCCCCAAGGCATACGTCCAGCTCAAGCCAGGGCAGGTGTTGACGGCCGAGGAGGTCATGGAGTTTGTGGCGGGGAAGGTGGCGAACTACAAACAGATTCGCCGGGTCGAGTTCACCGACTCCATTCCCAAGTCGGCGTCAGGCAAAATTCTACGCCGACTGCTCCGTGATAAGGAGCGGGATCAGTCCTAGGACCGTTCAGCTCCAGAGGTGTGGTGGGGTAACCGCGGATCATCCAACGGTGACGGCGGTGACCGTGTCGTTGGTGATGGTGAGGTTCACCCGGGAGGTGCTGTAATCCTCCGTGACCGCGGATTGCTCGCCATCGCGCTCCACCACTCGCACGATCCAACCGCGATCGGACGCCGTGGCTATGGCATCGCCTTCGGTGAGGCCGATGAGCGTGGCGGCTTCGGAGTCGGAGATCACCACGGTGGCGTCGCCGACGTTGGACGGGGGTGCCGCCGGTTCGTCGACTGTTGGATCGACGAGGACATCATCCATGATCAAATACTCATCGGTCACGGCAGGCACGGTATACCGACCACCGTCGGCGTCGAGGAACGTGAACGCCGGCAGCAGCCAGACACTGCCATCCGAACCCCAGGCCAACCACAACTCCTGGCGCACGTCCGTGAGGGTTATCTGAATGTGCTCTGGTTCTTCGGATGGCTGGTCGCAGGTGGCCGGATCCTCGCACAACACGTCGGGCGCACCCATACTGACGGACTGTTCGGACATGGGTCTGATACCGCCATAGGAGCCGTCCTTCAGACGGACTAGAGCTGTGGCGAGATCGATCAAAGGATAAGGCCCCACCTTCACGGGCTGAGCGAGCACCCCTCCCGCGTTTTCGAGTCGGCCGTTGGTGCCGAAACCGAAATACCAGCCGACGGGCGAGGTGGTGGCATCGAGACGCTGGAGGGCCGACACCGAGGCGAACCACTGGTCCGCCTGGACCTGAAGTTCGAACTGACCGGGGTCGGCGCCCATCTGGCGGAGGAGGTCGGTGGCGCCGGATCGGGCCTGGTCGGAGGTCAGGATTCCGCCGGGGGGCTGAGGTGTCTCGACAACGCATGGGTCAGCCGGAGTCGTAGCAGTCCCGGTCGATGAGCCGTTGGAGGGGTCGGTGCCGCCACCTTGATCGGCCGGAGCGACCTCGTCTGGATTGACACACCCTCCGCTGGTGGATGAAATCATCCCGTACGGAGTGCTAAGCCACGTGCTGAGCTGGGCGTCGGGAGCAACATACAACCCGGGCGCAGAACCATCCTGCGGTCCGACGATCCACCCGCCACCCTGTTCGGTGGGACGTTCGACCGGATTACCGTTGACTCCGAGGGCCTTGGCGATTTGGGCGACGCGTCCGGGGTCGATCGTGGGATTCGGCAGGTACTGCCAACCATTGGCCTGGGCGGGCAGGGCCGGGAGGTCGCTGCCAACGGTGTAGTCATATACCACCCATGGAGCGATCATGTCATTCGGGTTCGCAGGCTCGTTGGAAACCGATCCTTGAGATGGGGCAACCAGGGGCGTGCCGGCGGCTATTTCGCCTGAGCCGACTGTCCTGGAGACATGAATTGGAGTTGGAGCGAGCGGATTGGCGTCCGGGCTGCCGCCCGAGCTCGCATCGCTGCCGCAGGCGGCCAGCGCCAGGCCCAAAGCCACGAACGCCGAGATGATGCGTCGTTCAAGTAACCAGTTTGAGAGCATGTGCGTTAGACGTTCATACAAAACGCGATAGTTCCCGGGTTCTTAGGGTCACGTGGTCCATCGATCAGGCAGATGGGAGCAGACCCAGCCCGGTCCGAATCGGTCGCCAGAGTGCGGCTATGAGATGGACCGGATCTGCCAATCGGGCGTGCTGACGGTTCCTAGGCATTGGCGACCGGCACCATCGACAGCTGCGGGTCGTAGGCCGGGATGTAGACCTCTTCCAGGCCGAGTTCTTTGCGGACGATGTTTGTGCCACGGACCAGGGAGACCATCTTGTAGAAGGCCTGGATACGACTCATGGCCTGGCGGCCGAAGCCGCAGTCTGACGTCAAGATCAGGCGTTCCGGCTCGATGTGCTTCAGGCAGGTGCGGATCATGTCGGCCACCTCCTCGGGCCGCTCCACCTGCAGGGTGCGATGGTTGAGGATGCCAACCGCGATCTTCTTGTCCTTCGAGATTATGCGTCCGTAGAGCGGCACTTCCGCGCAGTTGTTCGAGGCTCCCTCCATGCATAGGACATCGATGTCGAGCTGGTCGTAATAGGGGAGCGAGCGTTCGTAGGTGGCGTCGGCATGGAGCACCCGTTGACCGGCCGGACTACCCCAGCACGCATGCGCCCACACCTCGGTTCGCTGGCGCAGGCCCTTTACCTCGCGGTTGAAGGCCTCCACCCAGACTTCCGGCGTAAACGGTGCGTTCGGGTCGTGAATGGTCTGGTGGACCTCTGGCTCCTCGATCTGGATGAGCGGCGCGCCGGCATCCGCCATGGCGTGGTACTCCTTGTTGGCCGCATCCGACAGGGCGAAGAGCAGTTCGGCGCGATCCTGGTAGTGGTCGTTTTTGACCATCATTGTGAGGATTTGCGCCGAGGCCGAGCCGATCTTGCACGGTTTGTCGGTCATACCGGCCATCGCCTTATAGGCACGGTCGAGCTCAAGTCGCGAGGCTCCGATCGGACCGGTGACGTGTGGCGTCAAACGGGTCTCAATCACCTCCCACATGATGTCGCCCGGCCCCCGGTCTGCAGACAGAAACCCTGCCGGCTGGACTTCAAGCTGGCCGGGCCCGACGCCGTCGAGGCGCTCCAAGGGATAGGCCACCCACGATCGACCTGCCCAGTCGTCGTCGAGTCGGCAGTCACCGTCGACCAGGATGTCGATACCGGCTTTGTGCTGCATTGCGATGTTGGCGGCGAGGCAGTCCAGATGCTGCTCGCGGTAGGCATGTTGTGAAAACCCGACCGACAAGGGTTGCCCGCGCAAGTTTTCGGTGTACCACGACGGCCGCGGTAGCGCGCCCGTTGTGGTGGTTTGCAGGGCCTTGTCCTTGGTGGCGACGAACATGGGGTCAGTTCCTCCGGGCTTCGGGGTCTGGTCAACAGTCTATGGGTGGCTCGCCGGATGACCGGGTTGATCGACACGGTTTCGGATCGGTCGAACTTCAATGGATTTGCGTCGTCGTCGACCAGAATGCACGGATGAGTGCGTTGCCGGGAAGCGTTGGGTCAACCGAAGTGAAGGCCGGGCGGTGATGAGCGAGATGAGTCGGCCCCGACGGGCTGAAGTGAGACCATTTCCGAAGAGTCGACGGGTCGTGACCCAGTCGTTGCGCGCCGGCAAACGGATAGCACCGGTCCATGGTCTGATCAGCCTTGACGTCACCGAGGCCCGGATTCGCCCTGAGGACCGTCAACAATAGTTCGCGGCGTTTCTGGTCGCGTCGGTGGGCCGAGCGGCTGCCGCCCACCCCGAGGTGCACGCTTACCGCAACTGGCGCGGTCAACTGGTCCTTCATCACCACGTAGATATTGCCGTTCTCGTGGAAGTCATCACCCCTGAAGGGCCCTTTCCGCTGGCCCATCTGGTCCACGATGCCGATGCTCGGGACGTGACTGACATCAGCAACGAGATCCGGCAGGTCAAAGCCTCTCCGACAAGCAGTCGCAGCGGACAGTTGCTGGCGCGGGTAGCACCGGTGGCCGTCACGGTCCCCGGTGCCATCCCCTTGTTCCATCGGTTGATGGCCCGTTCGGTTCGGATGCGCAGGATGGTGGGGACCGTAGCGGGCATGTTTGCCGGCGGGTGAGGCTTTGGTATCGGGTTCCCGACGGTACTTTCGTTGAGTGTCCTCGTGGCGGATTGAGCAAGCGCCCCTTGGTCATCGGTGACGCCATAGAGATACGCGAGTGACTCGACCTGACGGTGACGGTCGACCACAACGTCGTTGACGGAGCCCCGGCGGCCCGTTTCGTCGCCGACCTGCGCCGACTGATCGAAACTGCAGACGTCCTTAAGCACGGTCCGAGCGAGCAGAGCGTCTAGTTGTCGGTCCGCATGCCGATTGATTTGAGGGCGGCCGCGGCGGAGTTCCATCCGGCCATGCCATGAACACCGCCCCCTGGGGCGGTCGAGGCACCGCACAGGAACACGCCATCGAGGGGCGTTGAGTACGGGTTCGGCGACAACTTCGGACGACCGAAGACCTGGCGAAGGGTGAAGGCGCCGGCGCCAATGTCTCCGCCAACATAGTTGTCGTTGTACGAGGCATACCAGGACGGTGGCTTGACGTGCTTGGCGAGAATCAGGTCCCGGAATCCCGGAGCGAACCGTTCGATCTGTGACTCGATGTCGTCAACCATGTCGACGTCGGACCCGTTCGGAACATGGCAGTAGCCCCAGGCGACGTGTTTGCCTTCAGGGGCTCTGCTGGGGTCGATGTTCGTTGGCTGGGCGATCAGAACATACGGTTTCGCAGGGTGCAGGCCGCGGTGAACGGCCTGCTCGGCGGCGGCGATCTCTTCATATGTGCCACCGACGTGGACGGTCGCCGCCGATCCAACCGCTGGATTTGTCCACGGAATCGGTCCGTTCAGGGCCCAGTCGATCTTGAACACGCCGGGCCCGAACGCCCATCGGGGGGTAGGGCGATCGAATATCGACGATAGGGCGATTGGTGTCGAAGACAGGAGCTTCAGTCGAGCGGGTGGTAGATCGGTCGCGTGGGTGACATGCCGTCCGGTTTCAACGGTCCCGCCCAGAGACTCGAAGCAGCTGACCATCGCTTTGGTGATGGAGTGAGCGCCTCCTCGCGGGATCGGCCAACGATACGCATGAGCCGACATCAGAAGTGCCAGCCCCACCGATACGGACGCCGCGGATGAGAACGGGCGCACCGAATGACCGGAAACGCCCGCAATAAGCGCCTTGGTGTTCCGGTCGACAATTTGATCTGTGAAACGATCAACTGATTGAAGCGCTGGAAGCCCAAATTTTGCCATTGTGATCGGATGGTTTGGGACCCGGATCATCGGGCCCATTACGAAGTTCAAGATATCGTCGGCGTCTTGGACCCATCGGCTGAGTTGCTTCTTGTAGCGCTTGGCGTCCGCTCCCAGTCCGGAACTCGTGCGTTCGATGTCTTGAAAGACCAAGGCAGCGTCGCCGCCATCGAGCGGGTGCGCCACCTCGACCTCGGAGTAGAGCCATGCAAGGCCATGTTCTTCAAGCGGCATCGATCGAAACGCTGCCGAATGTTCGGCGAACGGCATCACGGCCGAGCACACATCATGGAGGAATCCAGGTTCGGTGAGCTCGGCTGTTCTGGTTCCGCCGCCGATCTCATCGTTTGATTCAATCACCAGAACGGAGAGATCTGCCTGGGCCAATCGGATAGCTGCCGCTAAACCGTTGGGGCCGGACCCCACCACGACGGCGTCATACGTCATTGGCCCGCGTCTGGCTGCACGCACGGGAAGCCCATCATTGTTGAGCGGCTGACATGCGTGTCGTACATGGGCTCAACAAGATCCCAGAAGAGCTCCATCTTGGATTCGGCCGACATGGCGACAGCCTACCGGCGTATGCTGTGATTCAGGGACGAGAACAGACACTTACGAGAAGGTTTTGGCGGGTAGGTATGAAGATCGAAGTGACAGAACACGGCCCCTACGAAGTGTCCGGAGGGGTTCCCCTGCGGCCGAAACGTGAGGTTGAATCCGAATTTGGTGAACCGCTTACCTGGCAAACCGGGCCGGCCATCGAGACCGAGGCTACTTACCGGTTGTGCCGATGTGGCAAGTCGGACAACAAGCCTTTTTGTGACGGTTCCCATACCTTTGAGCATTTTGACGGCACCGAACGAGCCCCGGCGGAGCGGCCGGCGGACGGTATCAAGCGTTATGAGGGGACCGGCATGGTGGTAGTCCGGGATGGCAAGCTCTGCGAGCACGCCGGCTTCTGCGGTAACCAGATCACCGACTGGTTCAAGATGCTGGCCGAGACCGAGGACACGATTGTGCGGGGTCACTTGATGGCGATGCTTGAGAAGTGTCCTTCGGGAGCGCTGTCCTACGAGATAGATGGCGAGCAGATCGAACCGCCTCTTGCAAAGGAGATCGGTCCGGTCACCGACGGCCCGCTATTTGTGTCAGGGGGGATTCCGATCGTGATGACCAACGGTGAGCAGATGACCATTCGGAACCGGGTCACGCTGTGCCGATGTGGGGCGTCGAAGAACAAACCCCTTTGCGATGGCACCCACGGTGAGATCGGGTTCGAAGCCTGATGCCGCTCGATACTGTCGAACACCTTCACGAACATCTTCGCCTGGCGGGCATTGTTGAACTAACGACGATTCCGACCTATCTATACGCCATGTACTCGCTCGACGACCTGGCGTCGGATGCAGCCAAGCTCATTCGTAGCGTGGCCGTTGAAGAGATGCTTCATCTGGCCCTGGTCGGCAATCTGCTTCTCGGAACCGGTGGAGAACCAAAGTTCTACGCGCCTGAAAGTATCCCGAGCTATCCGCTGGCCTTGCCGCATCATGTTCCCGAAACCATTGTGAGCCTGGAGCCATGTTCGCGTGGGGTAATCCGCGACCTCTTTATGGTGATCGAGCAGCCCGCTGAACTCGGAGCCCCGGCCGAAGCCGATGAGTACGAAACCCTGGGTCAGTTCTACTC
>JAENVV010000202.1 GCA_016650365.1 Acidimicrobiia bacterium | reverse complement strand
CTCCTGGCTCGATAGCAGCCGGTCGAGCTGAAGGTACTCGGCGTAATACACCGGTTTGCCCTAGTACACCAGTTTGGCCTGCGAGGCTTCTGCCACGCCTCCGACCCTAGTTCGGCCCTCGCTTCCCGCGCCGACCGCGCTTCCCGGGCCGACCGCTGGCGGCAGCTAATAGGCTCAGACCATGGCGGAATCAACCGACTACCCAGTGCGAATCGACCGTCGTGTTTTCGTCCCGATGACCGATGGGGTTCGGGTTGGAGTCACCGTCTATCTTCCCGATGGACAGGGTGATGGCCCATTTCCGGCCGTGGTCGAGTCGGTTCCATATCGTAAGGACGAGGACTTCCTCGGTCCCGATTGGCGGACCTACTCCTATCTCGCCGGACGGGGGATCGCCGGTGTGAGAGTCGATGTTCGGGGCACCGGAGCCTCCGATGGAGTCGCTACCGACGAGTACACGGCTCTGGAGATGTCCGACACTCTTGAGATCCTCACGTGGACAGCCGGACAGGACTGGTGCAACGGCAACCTGGGGATGTGGGGGATCTCCTGGGGCGGGTTTTCATCCCTGCAGGCAGCCATGTCGCGCCCTCCCGAGCTCAAAGCAATCGTGGCGGCGCATGCGACTCACGATCGGTTCGCTTCCGACGTCCACTATGTCGGAGGTTCACTCCATGCTGCCGAGCAAGCTGATTGGCCGGGGAGCATGATTGCCTACAACGGGCTCCCCCCAGATCCTGAGATCGTTGGCGACCGATGGATGGAAATGTGGATGGAACGTCTCGAAGGCACACCGCAATGGCCTTTCAACTGGCTACGGCATCAGCAACGAGACGACTACTGGCTGCATGGCTCGCCCTGTGCCGACTACGGGTCAATAGAGGCGGCAACGCTCTTGATCGGGGGATGGCTCGACGGTTACGTCGACGGGATGCTGGCTCTGCTCGAGCACCTCGATTGTCCCAAGCGAGCCGTGATCGGTCCCTGGGGGCACTATCGACCGGCGACTGGAGTTCCTGCTCCGACTTACGACCATCTTGATCTCATGGCGCGGTGGTTCGGGCATCACCTTCGGGGCGACGACAACGGGGTCATGGAGATGCCGGAGTTGACGGCTTGGATCAGAACCGCCCCGCCGTACGACGGTGCCCGATCGCAGGGCTACTGGCGGGTCGAGCCTTCTTGGCCGCCCGACGACGGGATTCGCTGGCAACGGCGACTTTCCGAACTCGCTCACGACGGGTCCCTGACCTGGAGCGGCCCGCAGTGGGTTGGCTCCCACGCACCATTCTGGGATCGGGCCGGGCTCGGAAGCACGGATTCCAGCGCCGACGATTCCGCTTCCCTGGTCTTTGAAACCGAGCCTCTGGCTGAAGCCATCGAAATTCTCGGGCCTCCCGAGGTCGATCTTCATGTCACTGTCGATGAGCCGGTGGGCCTGGTAG
>JAENVV010000201.1 GCA_016650365.1 Acidimicrobiia bacterium | reverse complement strand
TTCGATCGCTCGCTTGTGCCGAGTAGATCGGCAGATAGGTGCTTCGTCGTGCTCGGCGGTCACTCGACCGTCAGCCAATCGCCCATGCCAAGCGTCAAGTGCATGGGGCTGTCGAGATTGCTTCGATGGACGATGAGGCCAAGTTCGGGCCAGTGTTTCACAGTCTGTCGTTTGGTGAGGCCATCGGACGGGAACTGCTCAGTGACTATCAGGTGGCCATCATCGGGGTTGACGACCCCACCTACCGTAAGCTTGTCGAGCAGGGTGTGTTCGTCACCGGGGACGGCGTCGAAGTCACTGATGCCCGTACCCTCGCCGCCCACATTGGTTTGGCGAAAGCGATGCGTGACTTCGGCCTGCATAGGACCATCAGTTTCCATCTGACGGGGAATGGATCGTGGTCGCTTTCGACTCCGAGGGACTCGACCGGGCCGGGAGTGATCTTCACCGGATGCGACCAGATGGATCCGAAGTCGAGCAGCTGACGTTCTACGAGATCGTGGCACGCCGGCCATACCAACCTCGGTACACGCCGGACGGTGAGTGGATCATCTATCCGCTCCACACCTCCGGGACCCGGGAGCTATGGATGATACCGGCCGAGGGCGAGGACCCCGTAGCCCTCGTCACTACCGGTAGCTTCATGTCTCCGGTCTGGCAACCCACGCCGTAAGCGGGAGGCACGGCGACATACAGCGACCTCAGCGAAGCGTGGTTCCCGAGTGCAGCAGTCGGACTCGAAATCCTCTCCGAAGGTCGAGAACACTCGCGTCGGACACTCGAGATTGCAGGCCTGCCAGAAGACCTACTCGGTGGCGTTCTTGTGTCAGAACCCAGCGGCGCTGTTGCCTGGGTCGAGATGTGCGCCGGGGTTTTCGGTCTACTTCCGCGAGATAGGTGAAATGACGGCGGGCCTGCCGGACACACAGGGTTTGAAAGCAGCAAGAGATGCTGCATCTAAGACCCAAAGGAGATAGAAATGAACAAGAAGATCGTGTTGGCCATCGCAGCCCTGGTGGTGGCGGGATCGACAACGGGGTTCGTGCTGGCCAATTCCTCCGATGACGGGGTCGCCGGGAGTGGCATGCCGGTTCCGGGCTTTGAAGGTTCCGTCGAGGAGACTGTGGTTGAGGGCGTGTCGAGCAGCGGGATGCCGGTTCCGGGCTTTGAGGGTCAGATCGACGACACCGTGGTCGAAGTTTCTCCCTAGCAATGCAGCTCAGAAGGCGGGGAGGACCGGGGTCCTCCCCGCTTGCGCGTCGTGGCCAAGTTGCCAGCGCCCGTACCCGCCACGAGCGAGCACGCGGAAGGACTGTTGTGGTAGCGTCCGGCCTGTTTCTTCAGGGTTTTTCGAGGCCACTGTCGGCTCAAGGGAGGACATGACCGACGAAGCTCGTGTAGAACAATTCCGCTTGTTGTATGACGCCGGATATCCTCGGATTGTGGCCTACGCACTGCGGCGAGCCCGTTCCCAGGACGAGGCATACGACATCGTCGGGGATACTTTCATGACGGCCTGGCGTCGCATTGACGACATGCCGCCGGAACACGCACGGATCCCCTGGCTGTACGGGATTGCCCGCCGCGTGCTCTCGAATCACTATCGCTCCACTGATCGACGACGGCGCCTTGCCGAGCGGTTTCAGACAGAAACTCCCGCCAAATCGTCGGCCTCGGAGGACGGACCCGAAGTTGTCCGAGTCGCCCTCGGCCGGCTCAGGCCGGACGACCGGGAGATCCTCACCCTGGCAACGTGGGACGACTTGACGAACGAGGAGATCGCCGTGGCCCTTGACATCACGGCGGCAACGGTAGCGTTGCGCCTTCATCGGGCACGCGGGCGGCTGGCCAAGGAACTTGCCAGGCTGGGATATGCCCCAGAAGGGAAACATGAAGTGCAATCTGCCGAGGGGAGCCGGACACTTAACGCAGTGAACGGCATCGACGCAGTACCGATCGAGGAGGCCGAGACATGAGCAGGAAGTACGAGGGTGACGCGCTTGCGGCGCTTCGTCGCGCCGATCCGCTCGATCCAGCGGATGCGCCCGCAGACACCTCCGGACCACACGCCACAACCCTCTTTCATGAGATCACCACTATCGACACGGCTTATGCACCCGCCCGGGCGCCGGTCACGCGCCCCCTCTACCGGATGGCCTTGGCAATGGGCGGAGCTGCGGTCGTCGCGGTGGCAATCATCGGCGTGACTGTCGCACGCAACGGCGACGTTCAGCCTGATCAGATCGCCGGAGGAGTTCCGATCGCGTCACCCGCGATGTGCCTTGAGTCATACGATCCACAAACCCTCGCCAACCGCGACGTGGCTTTCGACGGAACCCTGGCGTCCATCGACGGTGACACTGTCAGCTTCGACGTGAATACATGGTTCACGGGCGGAACGGCCGACCAGGTGACACTCGATGCCACCGGACTAGTCGGCGGGATCACCTCGGTTTCACCGACAGGAGCTACCTTCGAGATCGGCTCGCGCTACCTGGTGTCGGGCTCAGGCGGATTTGTGTTCGCCTGCGGATTCACCATGACCTATGACAGTGCCATCGCCGCCGACTGGGCAAATGTGTTCGGACCGTGAGACGAGCGTTTGGACAAGCTGATTAATGACTGAGGCATCGACGTGTCTCATTCGCTGTTGACACATGCGGTCGAATTCGGTGATCTCGCACGAGCATATCGAATCTGGGACTGTCGCCCGTGGCGTCGTGCGGTTGTCGGCCGATCATGGAGGTGGAGGGCGCATTCACAGTATCAGCTGCGGTTTTTCGCTTTCGAGGAAGATCCTTGGCACAGGCAGCCTGTACGTTGATGTGGTGTTCTAGAGGTTCGCGGGTGAATGTTGGACACAAGGAGGCTGATTGTGGCCAGCGGCTTCGTTGGAGTGTCATACTCGCTGCATGTGCAGTGATATTGGAATGGGGTAGTGATGGGCCTTCCACGAGCCATCGCCCACGTTTTCGGATCCTCTGTGTTGCTCGTAGCGGTCCTGGCATCGGGGTGTGGGACCAGCACTTCGCCCATTGATATCAGCGCCGGCGAGATGTTGTTGTATGTGAGCAATCAGAGCTTTGAAGATTCGCCAGTGGACATCAGAGTAACTATCGACGGTGCCGTCGTGGTGGATGATCGTTTCTCGGTTGGTAACCAGCACGACTGGGTACGGCATCAACTATCCCTGGCACCGGGCGAACATCGGCTGAGGGCCGAGTCAGGTATGGGGGTGCTGTTTGAAACGACGTTCACGACGCCTGCGGATGAGGCGTTGTGGGCAGTGCTCGAGTACTGGTGGTACCCCGAGGAAGAAGCGCGTTATTTCACGTTCTCTACTCACGACGAACCAGTCGAGTTCTATTGACCTAGCCCCAGGATGCTTGGCGGACATGGCCGTATAGTCCGAAAGAAAGTCGCCGAGGGGGCTTCGCCCTCTGGGCGGGAGTCCGACTGTCGCGCCTCAGAGCGTTTGGCGCCGCTTCAGCGCCTGGTCGATCTGGTTGACGCGAACCGCCATCCGTTCGATTTCGCCCGCCTGCTGTTGCTTGCTTTTGAATTGCAGTTCGGCCATGGCCCCAGAGGACGGAGATGAACTGCCGCCACCCTTGCTCGTCACCAGACCGCCGGTCCGGGTGGCCATCGACTCCATGCGTTTTCTAAGTGATGCCGCCTCGGCCACGAGCGCTTCATCAGACAAACCCTCGTCCGGGTCGTGGCTACTCCGCAGCGCTTCGGCGACCGTCCGGAGCCGGTCCTGTTCGGTCTGAAGCCGATACCGATCGGCCCATGAATCCTCAGGCAGGTTCTGGAGGTCCCGCTGGACGGTCGCGAGTGCATTGAGGAGGTCGTCAAGCTCCACTACGTCACATCGATTCCGTGCAGCGGGCACCACCTGCCGACTAGGCCGTGAATGGCATTGTGCGTCGATCGAATACGTCTCGCCATAGGGCCGATCGTAGTCGGCGTCGGGTGGCCAGACGATGGATAATCTCGATCGCTCAAATCGGCAAGACGTTGGGGGAGCTTCACCGATTTCGGAGAGCACGGTGCTGTTGCACAACACGCCCCCAGACCTGGCGACTCAGGAGTATCCGCCGACATTTGTGGCAGCTCAACCAGGGGACGAATCTCGAGCACCGACTTGCTCCGGTCCTTGCTTCTCAAGAGATAGCAGTTCCCGGGCTGGCAAATTGGGAGATCCTCGTCGATAGGCTCGACGGGTGGGTCGTTCTGGGCAGAGCAGTCCAGGCGCCGGCGAGCGTGGCGAGACCGCCGCGGCAATATGACTAGGAGGAGGAGGTCGGATGAGCACCGAACTGGCAACGCAGGATCTCTCTATGGAACAGCGAATGATGCGCGACACCTGTCGGGAATATGTCGAAAAGGTGATCAGACCATTCATTCGTGCCAATCGTGAACACGAGTGGGTCTTTCCTGCTGAAGACCGGGTTATCCCCTCAGCTCTCGAGGAGGCCGATGCGGCCGGCATCCGAACTCTGGGCGTTCCGGAGGAATATGGCGGTGTCCAGCTCGACCCGAAAACCGAAGCGCAGACATTTGCCCTGGTCGCCGCCGAAATCGCCCGCGGCGACGTTGGGATCTCCGACAAGCTGGCTCAGAACTGGAAGATAAGTGTGTTGCTGCGTTCACTGGCGCCCAAACATCTCCAGGACGAGTGGTTTCCCCGGTACATGAGCGATCCCCAGTTTCTCTTCGCTCACTGCCTCACCGAGCCGAAGGGAGCGTCCGACCGTTGGCTTCCATACAACGTACCGGAAGCCAACATGGACACGAGGGCCGTCCTTGAAAACGGCGAGTGGGTGATCAACGGCCGTAAGCATTACATCAGCAATGGGTATGACGCCAGCCTGTACGTCGTCTATGCCAACACCGATCCGAAGGTGGGAATGCTCCAGGGAACCAGCAGTTTCCTTGTCCCACGCGACACGCCCGGGCTGGCAGTGACGCGCTGCAATGAGACGATTGGTGGCCGGTACATGAACAACGGCGAGATCACGTTTGAAGATTGCCGCATTCCTGAGGCCAACATCCTGGCGCGCGACAACGCTCTCGGCCAGGCAGGCATCTACTTTCGGCCAGGCAAGATCCTCCAGGCGGCCAAGAACCTTGGGATCGGTCTGGCGGCATTCGAAGACACCTCGCGGTTTGTGCAAGAGCATGTCCAAGGTGGCAAGACGCTCATCCAGCATCAGGCGATCGCGGTGCGATTGGCCCAGATGGCCATCAAACTTGAGGCGGTTGGGGCCATGCTGCGCCATGCCGCCCGGGCCGTCGATGAGAATACCGACGACGCATCGAAGCTCTGTCACATGATCAAGGTCTTTGCCTCCGAAGAGGTCTTCGAGGTGACCAGGCAGGCTTTGGAGATCCACGGTGGTCACGGGGCGATGTTGGAGATGGGAATCGAGAAGTACTTCCGCGACGCCGCAGTATTCCTCCACATGGACGCCACTGTCGACGTCTCATGTTTCAAGATCGTCAAGGAGATGTTCCCCGACACCGCAGGAACGTACGCCGGTTCCGGTTAGCAGCTCGTTCGGATACCCTTCGAGTCGGGGGACATTTCGATTTGGCATAGGAGCGGCCTCGCCGGCGACAAACGCAGAGCCGGTACCGCAACTCAAAAAGCCCAGTTCGACCTACCCAGGCTGTTGGAAGCACTACAGGGCGCAGAACACGCCATCAGGTAGGGAGCTGCTGCTACCCGATGGCCTGGAGCTCGTCGAAATTGCCAAACTCCGGATCACCGTCGATGGCCGCTGAGAGCTTGGCGGCCCAAGCCTGCGTTTCGGGGCGGTCGTTGTTCAGCTGGGCTTCTTCTGCCGAGGAAAAATCGATGATGAGTTGGTACCGGTTTGGTGCTTCACGATCCACCAGCATCCGGCTGCCCAGGTAACCGGGAGCATTACCAAATTCGGTGGCGTGCCAGGCAGCCATCAGGTCTGCCAGCGCGGCTCCATCCGATGACCGCACCACGATTGTCTGTACGAACTTCATTTCGTCCTCCAACGATGACTGGTACTCCGACGATAGGCGCCTGGCTGGGCCAATTGCCCCGAGGCATCGTATTTCTCGATTGTCCTGCTCGCCTCTCCCGTCGCGTCATGGCAGTAACGTTTGAGGATGTTCACGCTTGGAATTCCGTGGTGGGAGATAGCTGCGAGGGCTGGTCTCGTCTACGTCGTGGTGTTGGTCGGGCTGCGGCTGGGCGGCAAACGCGAACTGGGCCAGATGAGCCCCGCCGACCTCGTCGTCATCCTGTTGATCGCCAACGCAGTCCAAAATGCGATGGTGGGGCCAGACGTATCGGTACCGGGTGGTCTAATCGCGGCCGGTGTATTGCTGGGAGCAAACGCGGTCCTTGGCCGGTTCGAGCATCGGCTCCCGTGGCTGCGTCGAATCTCCGAAGGTGGGCCGGTGGTTCTCATCAGCGACGGTGCCATCGTGGCCCGTCAGATGGCTCGCGAAGGCATCGAGCCGGCCGAGCTTGAGCAGGCGGCTCGTGAGCACGGCCTGGCCGGGTTGGAGGAAGTCAAACAGGCCGTCCTGGAAGTCGATGGGAGGATCAGTATTGCTCCAGATTCCTCCAGGACGATTCGAACGAAACGGCGGGTCGGCACAAGGCGACAAACCTGATTGCCGCGGCGGGTCGGATCGGCAGGTCGTACGTAGGGAATATCCGCCAAAAACTGCGTCCCTATTGCTATTTTGTATGTTTACAGAGACAGCGAAGCGCTGGAAGCGACTGTCAATTCCCGTAGGAGGGCGTATGAACAAGACAGAAATGGCAGCCAGACTTGCCAAGAAGGCCGAAATCACGCAGGCCAAAGCCGCAGAGATTATCGACATCATCTTCAGCTCGGAGCCAGGCAACGGCATTATCGCCCTTGAATTGGACGCCGGGCGCAAGGTATCGATCTCCGGCTTCGGCGGTTTTGAAACCCGTCGCCGCAAGGCACGGACCGGCCGCAACCCGCAGACTGGAGCTCCGATTGAGATCGCCGCTACCACGTATGCAGCCTTCAAGCCTGCCAAGGGCCTCAAGGATCGCGTCGCCCAGTAACTACGGGTACACGTAATACATCAATGGGCCTCACCTCCGGGTGAGGCCCATTTTGTATGGTTTGAGTAAACCGGGCTTACGCCCATGGATAGTGGGTTTTCGCCATTGCCCGAGCTGGATCTGGCGGCCTAGTCCTGTTGAGCAGGACGCTGCCAGATAAAGAAGTTGGCCACACCTCCGACGATCAGCGTGACAAGGAGAGGCACCGTCAGGAGTGACGCACCCGGGTTCAAGGCGTAGATCCAGGCGGCCACGATGGCGGCAAGGGTCCAGCCGACACACAGCACGGTGAAGGCCGTCCGGGCGTCTTGCCGGAGCACCAGCAGGTACGCCCACATCGCAGCGATCGCCGGGACGACGATGGCAACGACGAGGAGCAGTTCTTTGTCTGCTCCGGCCAACGTGGCGGCCAACCCGAAGAGCCAGAGGACGGAGAACCAGACGAGTTTGGTGATCATTGCCGACGGTAAGGCGACTGGCTGTTCGGTGATCCACACCTCCAGCGGCCCGCGCAGTGGCAGATAGCCGATGACTGCAAACAGAACAGGAATGAGTGCGAGAGCTACGGCGATGTTCATACCTTCCATAATACCGGTGACTAGTTCTGGGCTCGGCAGGCCCCGCTAGGATCGTTCCTATGACCACCCTGGCCGCGCTGGCGGGCGCCATCGATGACCGAATCTCATTCGCAGATGCCGCCGATTGGGATCGGGTTGGCATTCAGTTCGGCGACCTCTATGCCCAGACCGGACTTGTCGGAGTGTGCCACGAAGTCAACGAGGCGGTCATGAAAGCCGTACTTCAGGACGGAGTGCGAACGCTCGTCACCTATCACCCGCTCCTGTTCGAGCCGGCGACTGCTCTGATCGCGGGTTCATCGGCTCACGGGCGGACGTATCGGCTGATACGCGATGGGGTGGCTCTCATTTCGGTACATACCGCGTTCGACGCCGCCGAGGGTGGTACCTCCGACGCCCTCGCCAATGCGGTCGGAATCGAGACAGCCAAACCATTTGCCATGGAGATCGACGGTCCGATGATCGGACGGGTCGGGTCAGTCCGTCCGCGGCCGCTGAATCGCTTTGCCGATCACGTACAGTCGGTGCTCGCCAGTCCCGGCGTTCGGGTGGCGGGAGCGCCCGAGGCGATGGTCCAACGGGTGGCTGTTTTGCCTGGATCAGGAGGGCGAGCGGTTACTGCCGCACTAGAAGCCGGCGCCGATGCTTTGGTGACCGGAGACATATCGCACCATGTTGCCGCGGCGGCGGTGGCCGCTGGCCTGGCGATCATCGACGCCGGTCATATGCCAACCGAACGCCCTGGCATGGCCCGGCTCGTCCGACTCGTCTCAGATGTCGTACCATCTGCCATCGACTTAACCAGTGTGACGACCGACCCATGGGAGGGTTAATGCAACAGTTCAAGAGTTTGGCCGACCTTCTCGACCTGCAGGACGTGGATTCTCAGATCGATCGGCTGCTCGCTGAACGGTCATCGCTGCCGGCTCTGGCTGCTTACAAGAAGGCGCATAAGACTCACGAAAAAGCGACGGCCACCCACGCCGACCTAGCCGAGCAACTCAAAGAAACCGCGTTGACTCTGGATAAGCATGAGGGTGAGCTCGAACTCTTCGAGTCGAAAATCGACACACACGAGCAACGGCTGTTTGCCGGTGGCTTGACGGCTCGGGACGCCGAAAATCTTCGGTTGGATGTTCAGTCTCTCAAAAAGCGTCGATCCACGATGGAAGATGACGTCCTCATGCTTCTCGATCGCCACGAAGAACTTGAAACGTCGGTGGCGGCCGCCGTCGAAGCGGTTGCCTCGGCTGAGGTCACGATGCGCACCCATGAGGCGGAAGTGGGCGAGGCCTGGAAGCGCATCGATGCCGAGATCGCCCGTAAGGAATCACGCAAAGAGGCGATTGTTCCACTCATCGACCCCGAGATCCTTGAGCTGTACGAGTCCTTACGAGCCCACAAAGAAGGCGTTGGTGCGGCTCGCCTGGCAGACGGCGTGTGCGGAGGATGCCATCTCACCCTGTCACCGGCCGAGCAACTTGAGGTGCTGAACGAAGATCCGCCCCGTTGTCTTCATTGCAGGCGCATCCTGGTCGTCTAGGTGCTGGTCTATCACATTGCAGGCGCCATCCTGCTTTTCCGGTACATATTCCGGGACCCGAAAGTCGACGTGCGCATGCTCGTGCTGGGCGCCGTGCTTCCGAACCTCATTGACAAACCGCTCGGTACGTTGATCGCCCCTGGTTACTTCGGGGCCGACCGTTTGATCGGCCACAGTCTGCTTTTTCCAACCGCGATCATGACGCTGGCGCTGCTGTTGACCAGGCGGGGGAGACGACGGCGGGCCATCATGGCCGTGGCGATCGGGGCGATGCTGCACCTGCTCCTCGACGGGATGTGGACGTCCACGGCGACGTTCCTATGGCCGGTGTTCGGTTGGGCTTTCGATCCGGGCCAGGCCGATTACTGGGGTCATCTTGGAGGGCTCTTCACACCGGTAGCCATCGGTCAGGAACTGGCCGGGTTGGCGTACCTGGCGTACTTATACCGCAGTCTCGGGCTATCGGATCCAACCTTTCGCAAGACGCTGCTTACGACTGGACGGCTCCCGGTCCAGGCTTAGGCCGGCTGCCACGGAGCTACGATGGTTTGTCGATGCAGAAACTTCGATTCGTTTTGTTGGCCGGACTCGTCGGTGCGACGGCCGCCTGCGGTGGGTCGGGAACCCCCGGATCGACCACGGTCAACACCCTAGTGGCCCCGCAGCCGCTCGGCCCCGAAGCGGTGCTCACACAATTGCTCCAGGAGCTAAAGGCAGGCAACTACTCCGCCACGAGTGACCTGGTGGATGAAGCCCAGCTGGGATTGCTAGCGGCTATCGAAGTGCCAGACGCAACGGCTCTCTTGTCGTATGAAGACCGGGGGTTGAGCGTACAAGCCCGCGACAACTTCTGGTCGGCTTTTGCGGCATCCTTACCGGGGCTGGTCGACGCCGAGCCTGACAGTATCGCGGCGACCATCGACCGCCAGTTCGCGACCGATGGGGTACGGTTTGCGATCGGCAGCATTCGGTTTGGCGTTCAGGAAATCTCCGGGGTATTCGTGCTCAGGCTCGTGGACGATCGGTGGGAGCTCGATCCGATCGCCACCTTCGGGGGACCATTCGTGGCGCCCATTCGCAACTGGCTGCGGACGATTCCGCCCGAGCAGGTCGCTCCCGTCAGCGACCTGCTTCGCCGTGACGCACCCAGCTGGCGCCTTCTTGGAGATCTTCAGACCGATGAAATCGAAGCCGGGATTGCCATCAAGAGTGAGGTCGACGACCTGCTCATCGAAATCGGAGCCGGCTTGCCGGAAGGCGGCAGTTAGCCGACGAGCGCACGCAATTGCGGGAGCACTTCACTGCCGAGCATCTCGATTAGGGCAGGCTGGTCGACCGAGGCCATTTGGATGGTCACGACGTCGGCCTTGAGATCGGTCACCAATGGTCGGTACGTCTCGATGATGTCCTCGGCGCTCGAGACGACGGAGTAGCGGCCGAGAATTTCTTCTCGGGGCATTTCGTCAGCCCGCATCCGCAAGTCCATGGGGTCGACGGCATCAAGACGTCCCGGGGCCCGGAGCCCGCGCCACGGGTAGAGCGCCTCCCAGGCCTCCTCTTCGTTTTCGGCCTTGATCGCCCACCTGGTTGCCAGGATCTTCGGGGCCGGCCGTCCGGCCGCCAGGGCAGCTTCCCTAGACGGATCAATGACGTTTTGTCGGGTCTCGTCCGGCACCTTCACGGATGTGACGATTCCTTCCGCCATCTCACCTGCCAGGGCAGCTGATTTGGGCCCACCGGCCGCGAGCCAGATTGGCACCGGGCCGAGCGGCGGCGAGTACAGCTTGGCTCGATCCGTCACGTAATGCTCACCATTGAACGTCAGCTTCTCTCCATCGAGCAGACGCCGCATGATCTCAAGGGCCTCCCGCATCCGAGACGACCGCCCCGCATAGTTGGGAAACTCGTATCCGAGGGGCCCTTCGTTGATGTTTTCGCCGGTCCCCACGCCAAGGTTGAATCGACCTCCACAGAGGCGATCGAGAGTGGCCGCGGCCTGGGCCACGACGGCCGGGTGGTATCGGAAGAGCGGCGTGGTCACGCCGGTCGCGAAGCTGACCCGTTCGGTTGCCTGCGCCATGGCCCCGATCGTTGCGAAGGCAAAACCGGCCGCAGATTGGTCATCTACCCAGGGATGGAAATGCTCCGAAACCACCAACATGTCGAAGCCAGCCTTCTCAGCGAGTTTGGCATGCTCGACAAGTTCCTCGGGTTGCCATTGTTCGTGCCCGCAGAAGTACGCAAAAGTTGTCATGAAAACACAGTAGTCGGGACGCCGGACATCAAAACTCGAAACGCCGTGCCGTAGGTGCCGGCGACAGGATAAGGTGCACCATGGACCACACGGGGATAACCACACTTGGTGCGTTGCGGGAATCGGACTGGGTAGATCGCAGCGTCAAAGATGAACTACGAGACAACCTCATGCAGCGGATGCGAGCGGGCGCCGAGCTGTTTCCCGGAATCGTCGGATTCGACCAGACCGTCATCCCGGCCCTGGAGCGAGCCATATTGGCCGGCCACGACATCATTCTGCTTGGGGAGCGTGGACAAGCCAAGACGCGGCTCATTCGCAGGCTCGTCGACCTACTCGACGCGTATTCGCCAACCGTCGAGGGTTGCGAGATCAATGATTCACCTTTTCGGCCGGTGTGTGCGTTTTGCCTGCATCTCATCGCCGAGGAAGGCGACCTAACGCCGATTCGATGGGTGTCTCCCGAGGCTCGATATGGTGAGAAGCTCGCAACGCCAGACACCGCCGTGGCTGATCTGATTGGTGATGTTGACCCGATCAAGGTTGCCGAAGGCCGGTATCTGTCGGATCAGTTGACCATTCACTACGGGTTGGTGCCTCGTTCACACCGGGGGATCTTCTCGATCAACGAGTTGCCGGATCTTCCGACCCGGATTCAGGTGTCGTTGCTCAATGTGCTCGAAGAGCGTGACATTCAAATCCGCGGGTACCGGGTGAGTCTGCCGCTCGACATCCTCCTCATCGCCTCGGCCAACCCCGAGGACTACACGAACCGGGGGAGGATCATCACCCCGCTCAAAGACCGGTTCGGATCTGAGGTTCGTACCCATTACCCCCTGACGATCAACGACGAGATCATGATCATGGAGCAGGAGTCGACCCCCCCTCCGGCCGGTGTGAGCATCGAGGTCCCGGAGTTCCTCAAGGAGATTCTGGCCGAGCTTACCCATGCCGTGAGAAACTCTTCGCACGTGAATCAGCGATCGGGAGTCTCGGTCCGATTCTCGATCGCCAATCTGGAAACGCTGGTTGCTTCGGCCGTGCGACGGGCTTTGCGCACCGGAAGTGGACAGGCCGTGGCCCGGATCGCCGATCTCCCCTCGGTATTGCTCGCCTCGATGGGGCGGGTCGAGTTCGAAGTGTTCGAAGAGGGGCGAGAGATGGATGTATTGCGCCGTCTCCTGGCGCAGGCGGTTGTCGAGGTGTTTCGGGATCGCTCATACGGTGTCGACTTCACCCAACTGATCGACATCTTCGATGAGGGGATCATCGTCGAGTCGGGTGACTTGACCCCGGCCGGGTCGATGCTCCTCGAAGTCGGCCACCTGGCAGTTCTCACCGAGTTCGCCAGGCGGGTTGGATTGACCGAGGAGTCACCGGATCACCTGGCGAGCGTGCTCGACTTTGCCATGGAGGGACTACATCTCACCCGTCGCCTCAACAAGGACGCCGAAGCCGGCAGTTCTGTGTACGGCCGCGGCTGATGCTCCCGAATCGCTATTCGGCGTGGGATGGGTCGCAGGATCCGCTTTCCGCCGAGCTGCCGCTTGATGATCTGGTCGAGCAACTGTCGGAGGATCTCCTCAACGGCTGGTCGGCCGACGAGTCCCTTGAGCGACTGCTCCGCCAGGGGATGCCCGGGCAGTTCTCAGGCTTGGATCAGCTGCGTGCCCGCATCGAACACATGCGTCAGGCAGCCGCCGAGCGCCTCGGTACCGATGGTCCGATTGCCAGAATTCGTGAGCGAGTCGAAGAGATCGTCCACACCGAACGTATGGAACTATCCGTTATGGACTCGGACGATGCCCGATTCCGGGAGGTGGCCCTCGATGCGCTGCCGGACTCACTGGCTGAGACGCTATCCGAGCTCAAGGGGTACGAGTTCGTATCTGAAGAGGCTCGCCAGGCGTTCGATGATCTGCTCGACGACCTCCGCCGCGACACCATGGACCGCATGTTCCGGGAGGTTTCCGAGGCGATGAGTGATCCTGATCCCGAAACCATGGCTGCGCTCAAGGACATGCTGGCCGATCTCAACGGTCTCCTTGATCAGCGCCAGGCCGGGACCGGGCCATCGGAGGAAGAGTTTGCGGCGTTCATGACCAAGCACGGCGAATTCTTTCCCGAGAATCCGGCCACGCTTGACGAACTACTCGAAGGCCTGGCCAAACGGGCTGCGGCATTCTCCCGGTTCATGGCCAATCTCTCGCCAGACCAGCGGGCCGAACTCGACGAGCTCATGAACGTGGCGATGGACGACCTCGACCTGGCGTTCCAAATGGATCACCTCGGTAATTCACTGCGGGCACTGGCGCCCGGGCTCGACTGGAACGGTTCCGTAGATGGGGCAGGCGGTCCGACCGATGGTTTGGGGGCGGCTTTGAATGCCATCGAGGATCTTTCCGCCATGGAGAATCTTGAGCGGGCTCTCGGCCAGAACTATCCCGGTGCCTCTTTGGCCGATGTCGACCCGGAGGAACTGGCCCGGATGCTCGACGGTGACGCCCGTAGGGACCTCGAACGGCTCAAGAAGATTGAGCGAGCCCTTGAACGGGCCGGGGTGGTCGTGCGGAGCTCCGGTCGATTGGAGCTGACCCCGCGCGGGGTCCGCAAACTCGGCGAGCAGGCGCTCTCGAAAGTGTTTGAACACATCACCCTAGATCGGCCGGGATCCCATGATGTGCCCTCGGCGGGAGGGATGGGAGAACCGACCGGTACCTCGCGTCCTTGGAAGTACGGGGACACGTTCCGCCTCGACCTTCAGCGGACCCTCGGCAATGCGGTTGTGCGGGGCGGTGTGTCAGAGGGTGGCCAGATTCAGCTGTCGCCAGATGATTTCGAGATCGCCGAACACGAGACCAAGACCTCCGTGGCCACCGTGTTGTTGCTCGATATGAGCCGCTCGATGCCGCTGCGGGGTCACTGGCTCGGCGCCAAACGGATGGCATTGGCGCTTCACGCCCTCATCACCACCGCCTACCCGGAGGACCATCTCGAAATCGTGGCCTTCTCGGACTATGCCAGGGTGATGTCGCCGGCCGATCTGGGCCAGGTCGATTGGGAACCCGTCTATGGAACCAACATGGAACATGCGTTCAATCTGGCTGGTCGGATCCTGGCTCGTCATCGAGATGCCACCAAACAAGTACTCCTGGTGACCGACGGTGAGCCGACCGCCCACCTTGAAGGGGACGAGGTCTTCTTTCAATGGCCTCCGGCGCGCCGGACGATCGATCTCACGTTCAAAGAGGCCATGCGACTCGCCAGGGGTGGGGTAACCATGAACATCTTCATGCTCGAACAAGAACCAGGACTGGTGGCATTTGTCGATCGGTTGGCGAAGATCGTGCATGGCCGGGTGTTTGCCGCCCGCTCTGAGGAGTTGGGCGACATGATCGTCCGGGACTACCTCAGGAAATAGTTCACCACATCGGCCAGGGAACGGCGGGCCGATCAAGCGGAGGCTGGGGGTGAATCCCGGACGCAATCAACCGGGTGGTCCGCTCCACGAGAGCGTCAGCCTCCTCATGGCTGAGTAGGGAGACGACCCGGTCGTACAGATCACTTGAGAGGGCCGTCTGCAGGGCATGGAGGGCGGTGAGCAGCGCGTCAGGTAATGGTCGACCGGCGAACCCCCACAGAATGGTGCGAAGCTTGTCCTCGGCGTGGAACGAGAGGCCGTTGTCGATGGCCCAGAGCGCACTGGTGTTCTGTTCGACCAGGATGTGGCCGAGCTTGCGATCGGCGTTGTTGACGACGATGTCAAGAACGGCAAACGGCCACAGGCGTTCGGAGGGCCCTTCAAGCAGCGGTCGCGGATCAACATCAAAGTCCTCCTCGATGAAGATCTGCACCGAACCGAGCCCGAACGGTCCATCGAGGAGGAACGTGTGCGGCACAATGTCGAGGCCAAGTTCGGCGGCCACCTCCGAGGTGAGAACCTCGCGGGCGGCCAACGTTCCGTACGGAAAATCCCAAAGGGGCCGCTCACCATCGGCCGGCTTATAGATCGCCTGCTGGCCGGTATCGAGTTCGACCAGCAACGTCGCGTTTGAAGCGTACGGCATGCGGCCCACCACGTTCACGATGACGGGATCGGAGGGCATCAGTCGGGGTGATGGCCGTTCGACGCAGGGCACTTATGGTCGCCCGGGCCCATGGGTAGTTGACACTTCGGACAAATCGGCCGGCCCTGATCTACGACCTCCAGCCCCTTGATGGCGGCAGCCTGGAGCTGTTCGGGGGCGATGACGAAGTCCACCCCTTCTTCACCATCGATCGAGACGAGCTCAAGCGTCATAAGGTCGGATTGGGGCTGGATGGCCATGCTCATTGCTCCAATCCGGAACTGCGGGTCTTCAGGTTCGGTGAGTTCGAGTCTCGACAGGATCAAGCTCATGCCGTCGGGGTCGGGCAAGATGTTGGCCCTGGCGAGGGCGGTCAGGGCGTAGTCGGCCAGGGCGGCAATCTGCCCTTTCTCTGCGACGAACCAGTAGGAGACCGTGTCGGCTACAACATGAACGTAGAACGTGCGTTGGCCCGGTTCTCCGATGGCTCCGACGGCGAACCGTTCGGCCGGTCCAAGGTGGTCAGTCATTGAGCCTCCCGTAGGAGTTGATCGTTTCGACCATCGGTACACCCAGAGTGGGGACGTGGACGACCGACACCGAGGCAGGGGAGACGATGATCCGCTGGAAGGTGTCGAGCGGCTGTCCGAGATAGTGCGCCAGGATCGCCTTGATGACATCGGAGTGCGAAACAATGGCCACCGTTTGCTTCTTGTGGCTGGCGGCAATGGCGTTGCAGGCAGTCACGGCTCTCGTCTGCATTTCCGGAAAGCTTTCGCCGTTGGGGAATCGTGCCTGGGAAGGGGTATTGATGACCTGGGTCCACAGTTTGAGTTTCCGGAGATCTGACAGATTCCTGCCCTGCCAATCTCCGAAGTCGACCTCTTGAACCCCCTCGGTGAGGATGGGTTCCAGGTGATGGGGAGCGGCCACGATGGCGGCGGTCTCGGCGGTCCTCGTTATCGGCGAGGAATACACCGCTTTGATTTTCAAATCGGCCAGTCGGTCGGCGGTGCGCTGAGCCATCTTTTCGCCTGCTTCGCCGAGGGAAACACCCGGCAGCCGCCCCGTGAGTTTTTTTCCGGTTTCGGGAGTGGGGGCGTGCCGGATAAGAAGTAGTCGCGCCATAGGTCAGCAGGCTAGACGGAATCGCGAACTTGTCAGCGAGCGATCACTCGATCGGTACCGAACGCTGCAATCGCGCTTCCAATGCCATGGGCAGCAAACAATCCCGTGCTGGCAACCGTGAAGCCCAGACCGCTGCTGGTGGCGACGTCTCCGACGGTCGGGGACCCGACCACGTAGATAAACGCGCCCGTGACCGCGAGCAACGGGACAATCAGGCTGATCAGGCTCCCGGCCCAGACAGGCATCGGGTAGATCCTCGGCTGCAGGCCGACCGCCAGGTTCCCGGTGCCCACCGCAGCGGCCGCCACCACGATGAGGATTGCCAAACCTGGAACACCGGACTGGTTGGCGATCACGAGCAGGCCGAGCAAGGGCCAGGCTGTGCGGAGAATCTTGAGTCCCGTGCCGGAGACCACCTTCGACAACAACCAATAGAAGTAGCCGGTGGCGATGCATCCCGGTCCTATGAAGTAGGCCAGAGGAGCCCAAACGGACGTACTGGCGGAGGCCAGCACGATCATCATGCCACCCAGGGCACCTACGAATGTTCGGCGGGAGAGCTTTGGCACAGTCCGAGTCTATGCGATCACGGGCGCTTCCATCGGGTCGCCTCGCAGCCCGGCGACCAGGTTGCGAGCGGCCAGTTCAGCCATGGCAGTTCTCGTTCTGGTTGTCGCGGAGCCGAGATGCGGGGTGATGAAACAATTGGGGCAACTCGCCAACGGGTGGGTGGTGGGGATGGGCTCTGGATCGGTAACGTCAAGCGCCGCCGCAAAGATCTCGTCGGTTCTGAGGGCCCGGTCAAGGGCATCGGGGTCCACGAGTGGGCCCCGACCGATATTGATCAGGGTGGCGGTCGACTTCATACGTCGAAGTTCGTTCCATCCGATGAGGTGGCTGGTTTCGTCACTGAGCGGCGTGGCGACGATCACGTGGTCGCTCTCACCGAGAAGCTGGTCCAGGGTGACAAACGACGGTCCCGCCGAGTCGAGCTCGTTGTTCCGGTGTCGTTGGGTGTAGAAGACTTTCATGGAAAAGCCGGTCGCCCGTCTGGCGATCGCCTGTCCGATCCTGCCGAATCCGATGATGCCGAGCGTCGAACCATGAACGTCGTGCCCCACCAGGTAGTTCGGATCCCAATCTCCCCACTTGCCAGTGTGAACGTCGTGGATTCCTTCGCCGAATCGCCTGGCTGCGGCGATCATCAAGCCAAACGCCAGGTCGGCTGTCGTCTCGGTGAGCACATCTGGAGTGTGGCCGACGATTATGCCTCTTTGTCGGCACGCCTCCAGGTCGATGTTGTCTACTCCGACAGCCATTTGCGAGATGACCTTTAGGTGCGGAGCGGCATCGAGAAGCGCCTGGTCGATGCCGTCAGTGAGCATGGAGTAGAGACCGGTTGCGGTGGCAATCTCGCGCAACAGGGTCGAGCGATCTATCGGGCGATCGTGCGGCCACACCCAGATGGCAGCCGCTTCCTTGAGAAGCTGAACAGCCCTTCCGGGCGGCTGCCGGGTCACCACAATCTGATCGTTGCTCATCAAAACGACCCTACAGGTTCGGCGTTGAGGCGGAGGTCAGTAGCAGGCGCCTGAATCGACCGGGGAGCCGGCGTCAGTCGCATCGAGGAATGATCGCAACTCGGAGGCGGCGATGGCGTAGGTGACTCCATCGCCGTTCCGAGAGGAGGCAAAAGCGATTCCGACAACCGCGGCGGCCTCGTCGAATAAGGCGGCTCCGGAGTCGCCGGGTCGGATGGTGGTATCGAGGCCGAGAGCTCTGCGGAGATGTTTGCCCTTCCCGTAAATGTCGGTCCCGCTCGCAACGATCGCCCTGGTGACCTTATAGGGAATCGTGACGAAACTGCCCTCGTCTGAGAAAACAGCTACCAGTCCGATGTCACCTTGAACCGGGTCTTTCAAGGCGATCGTCGGCACAAAGATGTCGGGAGGTTGTCCGCGGGTTCGAAGGAGTGCGAGGTCCAGGTTCGGGTCGAATCCGACCAGGACTGCATCTACGGTGTTGCGGATGGCCCGAACCTGGATCTGTTCGCCGCCCGCCACCACATGAGCGTTCGTAACGACGAGATCAGGCGCGACAAATACTCCAACACCTTCGGACACGAATCCGCAGGCCAGCGCCAGAACTCGCACCGCGGCGGGTTGGACGACATCGGAGTTCGGGTAGGCAGATGAACTCGGATGGGAACAAGCTGCGCCAAAGAGAAGAAGAGAGGCAACGATTCCCCGGACGACACGGGACATGGGGCAGATCTTACCGCTGGTAGGTTGGAACCATGAATATTGGAATTCTCACTGCCGGCGGTGACTCGCCGGGTCTCAACGCGGCGATTCGCGCCATCGGCAAGTCGGCGATTCGAACCTATGACATGCAAGTTATCGGTTTCCTCGACGGGTTTCGGGGTCTCATGCAAAACCGGACGATTCGACTCAATCCGGCTCAACTGTCGGGCATTCTGACCGTGGGAGGGACCATCCTGGGAACGAGTCGCGACAAGCCTCACAAGATGGACGTCGGCGGTACCGAGATGGACATGACCGGCCTGATGATCGAGAACTGTCTTGAACACCAGCTCGATGTACTGGTCTGTCTTGGCGGAGGGGGAACCCAGAAGAATGCTCTGCGCCTGCATCAACAAGGTTTCCCGGTTGTCACGCTGCCCAAAACGATCGACAACGACGTGTGGGGCACCGACGCCACCTTCGGGTTCGACACTGCTCTGTCGATCGCTACCGAGGCGATTGACCGGGTTCACTCGACCGCCCACTCTCATCACCGGATCATGCTCGTTGAGGTCATGGGACACAATGCTGGATGGTTGGCGCTCGGCGCCGGATTGGCCGGAGGTGCCGACGTCATCCTGATCCCCGAAATACCCTATGACGTGCAGGTCATTGCCGATGCGATCAGCGTCAGGCGGGCGGCCGGAAGCAGCTTCTCCATCATCGCCGTGTCAGAGGGCGCCCGATCGGTGGAAACCGACTGCCAGATGCAGGAACTTCGCGAGACTATCGAGACCGCGGAAGGCGATGCCAAGAAAGTGGCCAAAGCTGCTCTGTCGGCGTTGGATGCCTCGCTGGAAGGCAACACTCACCGACTGGCAGACCAGCTTGAGGAGTTGACCGGATTGGAGGCCAGAGTCACCATTCTCGGACACGTACAGCGGGGCGGCATCCCATCAGCTGTCGACCGGCTCCTGGCTACCCGGCTGGGCACGGCGGCCGTTGAGTTCATCGCGGCCGGTGAGCGAGGGGTGATGGTGGCCACCCAGGGAGGGCACACTGTGACCGTGCCGCTGGAAGAGGTGGCAGGCAAGCGCCAGGTGGTGCCGCCCGACCACCGCTGGGTCAAGTCCGCCGTAACTGTCGGAGTGTCCTTCGGTCAGTAGGTGGCCAACAATTCCGGACCGTTGTTGCGGACCGAATTGACGAGGGTCGGAACGGGTCGGAACTGAAGTCTGGCCGGCTCGTTGGCGTCGAGGATCTGGAGCGCGACGTCGGTCTCTCGTTGATTGGAATCCAGCCAGTCGTCCCACAGGTCCGGGTTGAGGCTCACCGGCATTCGATCGTGAATCGCCTCAATGGACGGGTCCGCTTTCGTCGTAATGACGGTGCAGGTCACCACGCGTTCGTCAGTGGCCGGATCGCGCCATCGAGTCCACAGGCCGGCAAATGCCATCAGCCCCGCCTCGCGGGAAATGAAGTACGGATGTTTCGTGTCGTCTGGCCGGCGCTCCCACTCGTAGAAACCATCCGCCGGGATGAGACACCGCCTCCTGGCGAACGAATCTCGGAAGGCGGGTTTCGAGTCGATGCTCTCGACCCTGGCGTTGATATGAATGGTCTTTCGGTCCTTCGAGTAGTGGGGGATGAGTCCCCACTTGAACGTACCGATCGTCCGCTCACCCTCGTTTTCAACCAGGCCATAGACCTGGTCGGTCGGGGCGACGTTGTACGACGGCTTGAGAGCCTCTGTTCTGATGAGTTTGGCCCCGAAGAAGTTGGCGTAGTCGTCGAGTTCCAACGCCTGGATGAATCGCCCGCACATGCTCGTACGGTAGCTCACGTGAAGCGATTTCCGACCGACGGTGTCGCGGGGGCATGGAACGCTTGGCAAGTTGTCCGTTGAAAACCGAGCCCGACAACCGGGTGGTTGGGACCTAGTGTTGCTCGAATGGAATTGGCGGTTTCATTCAACGGGCTCACCAAGCGCTTTGGTGACAAGGTGGCGGTCGATCAGGTGACACTCGCCATCCCAACCGGTGGCTTTTTTGGCATCACCGGACCGAACGGTGCAGGCAAGACGACCATGCTTCGCATGACTACCGGCCTGCTCCGCCCTGACAGTGGGTCCGTTTCCGTGGCGGGCCATGACGTGTGGCTCGATCCGGTGGCGGCCAAAGCCGTCATCGGGTTGGTGCCTGACCAGCCTCGCCTCTT
>JAENVV010000200.1 GCA_016650365.1 Acidimicrobiia bacterium | reverse complement strand
CCATGCCCTCTTCGGCAGGCCGGGAGCAGGCTGGCACGAGGGTGCGACTGCCTTCGACCTCGACCACACAAACCCGGCAGGCGTTGACCGGGGTGAGGTTCTCCAGGTAACAGAGTGTCGGTGTGTCAATCTCTTCAGAGCGACACGCCTCAAGCAGCGTGGCACCGTCCGGCACCGAAACCGACTGGCCATTGATCGTGACGGTGACGCTCATATGAGTCCTAGGTCGATAAGGGAACGCACTGCGGTCGCGGCCGTGTGCCCGAGGCCGCAGATCGAGGCATCTTTCATGGCAACGTCGATGTCGTCGATGAGTTGGAGATCGAGGTCGCCGTGCCCATTCAGTTTCCGAGCGAGGCTCTCCTCAATCCGAGCGGTGCCGACCCGGCACGGGACGCACTGGCCGCAGGACTCATCTCGAAAGAACTGGGCGAGTCGGCGGGCGACGTCGGTCATGTCGGTCGAGGTATCGAAGACCATGATGACCCCGGAACCGAGAGACACTCCGGCGGCCCGTGAGCCTTCAAACGTCAGAGGTATGTCGAGTTGGTCGCCGGTCACGAACGAACCGGCCGCTCCGCCGAGCAAGATCGCCTGGATGTCCCCGGTAGTCCCTCCTGCCAGGTCGAGGAGGTCTCCGAGTGTCGCCCCGAACGCCACCTCGTAGACGCCCGGTTTGGCAACCGCACCAGAGAGGCAGAAGAGCTTCGGTCCGGTCGAATCGGCCGTCCCCACCTGTGCCCAGGTCTCGCCGCCATGCTCAATGATGTCGATGACGTTGACGAGCGTCTCGACATTGTTGATGACGGTTGGCTTGCCAAACAGCCCCGACACGGTAGGAAACGGTGGTTTGTTGCGAGGTTCGCCGCGCTTGCCTTCGATCGAATTCATGAGGGCAGTTTCTTCACCGCAGATGTAGGCGCCCTGCCCACGCCGCAGTTCTAGATCGAACGCGAAACCGTGACCGCCAACATCTGAGCCAAGCAGCCCGGCTGCATAAGCTTCGCGGATCGCCGCCCGCAGGCGGGCCGTGGCGAGCGGATACTCGCCGCGAATGTAGACGTAACCCCGGGTGGCACCGGTGGCGAAACCGGCGATCGTCATTGCCTCGACCAGTGCGTACGGGTTCGATTCCATGAGGTCGCGATCTTTGAACGTACCCGGCTCGGACTCATCCGCGTTGCAGATGACGTACTTGTGGTCGGAGGCAGTCCTCGCAACGGCTTCCCATTTGATCCCGGCCGGGAACGCCGCCCCACCTCGTCCCCGGAGATTGGAAGCCTTGATTTCGGCGATGCTGCGATCCGGGCCCTGCGAAGCAGCGACAGCCAAAGCAACGTACCCGCCGCCTCGTTGATAGGCCTCGAGCGACTTGCCACCCGGTCGCCCGAGCAGCGTGGTCGACGCCGTGGAGACCGTCATCGGTTGAATGAGTCCATCAACCACGGCCAATACCGAAACCGGATTGGCCGGAGCGATCACCAGGTCGTCCTGGCCGGCGCGTTGGATGAACACAGCGGGCGCCCGATCGCATTGCCCGAGACAGGGGCTGGTCATCCACGTTGCCGGACCATCCGCCGATCGAGGCTCGCCAAAAACTGTCCGAAGAGCCGCGATGATCTCGACCGCACCACGATCACGACAGCAAATGTCGTCGCACACGTGCACGACGATGGGAGCCAGGGGAGTAGTCGAGATCAACGCATAGAAAGTGGCCACGCCGTACGCTTCGGCGGGCGGCACGATCAGGGTGGAACAGATGTAATCGAGCGCCCCCGGGCTGACCCAGCCGATCTCGGACTGAACGGCATCGAGAGCCGGGAGTAGGAGATGGCGAAGTTGCTGGGAACGGTGCAACCCCGAGAACGCCAGGCGTCCTTCAAGTGGGTTGCCATCCCATCCGGCTGGGAGCGAATCAAGGAGACCATCGACCGCGCCTCGCTCGGCGTCGGTAGCGGTCTTGTTCATCAGCTTGATATCGATGATCTACACCTTTTCGATTCGGATGGCGGTCGCCTTGAATTCTGCGGTTCCAGACTTGGGGTCCCAGGCGTCGAGCGTCAATTGGTTGACGTCTGCCTCGTCCGGATGGTGGAACGTCATGAAGGTGAGACCAGGTCGAAGTGAATCCGCATAGATGACTGGCACCTCGATGGCCCCT
>JAENVV010000199.1 GCA_016650365.1 Acidimicrobiia bacterium | reverse complement strand
CTCAACCTCAGGTCGATCAAGGCGATCGGCTACGACCTCGATTACACCTTGGTGCATTACAACCCGGTCGAATGGGAGCGGCGCGCCTATGAACATACGCGGGACCGGCTACTTGAGCGGGGATGGCCGGTTGGGGATCTCGAGTTCGACCCTGATCAGGTGATTCAGGGCCTGACGATCGACCTGGAACTCGGCAACCTCTTGAAGGTCACCCGGTTCGGGTACGTCATCCGGGCAATGCACGGAACCAAGCGACACCAGTTTTCCCAGCTCCGCCGAACCTATGCCGGCACCGTGGTCGACCTCGCCGAAGATCGATGGGTCTTCCTGAACACCATGTTCTCGATGTCTGAGGCTGCGCTGTTCGCCCAGATCGTCGACCTGGCCGATCAAGGGCTGATTCCCGAAGTAATGGGATACGAGGACTTGTACCGAACGGTGCGAGATTCGCTCGACGACGCCCACATGGAAGGGACTCTCAAGGCTGAGATCCTGGCGGACCCCGCGCGCTTCGTGGAACCCGATCCGCGGGTTCCCCGGACGTTGCTTGACCAGAAGGCGGCCGGCAAGCGACTCATGCTCATCACCAACTCCGACTGGGACTATGCCCGCCGCATCATGGAGTACGCCTTCGATCCCTACCTGGGTGACGGCATGTCGTGGCGAGATCTGTTCGATACGGTGATCGTCAGCGCTCGAAAACCCGGATTCTTCTTCGATGACCACACGCTCTATCACGTCGTGGATGAGAACCTTTCTCTGCTCACTCCTCATGCCGGCCTTGTCGAGCCAGGTGCGGTCTATTTCGGTGGCTGTGCTCGAAGGGTTGAAGAGAGCCTCGGAATCTCCGGCGACGAGATCCTCTACTTCGGCGACCATTTGTTCGGTGATGTGCACGCTTCGAAAGCCCAGTTGCGGTGGCGAACCGCCTTGATCTTGCGAGAACTGGAATCGGAGGTGGACGCCCTCGACGCGTTTGGCGACAAAGAAACCCGCCTTACCGAACTAATGGCCGACAAGGAAACCCTGGAGGTCGAACTGGCCGGGTTGCACCTCGAACAACTTCGGAGGGTCGAGGCGGGGGAGCGGTCCTCCAAACAGTCAAACAAAGCCATCGAGGCGGTGCGTATTAGCCTCGCCAAGCTTGACGACGACATCGCCCCGCTGGCGATCGAAGCCGGGGTGCTGAACAACGCCCATTGGGGTTTGCTCATGCGGTCCGGCCTCGACAAGAGTCTTTTCGCCAGGCAGGTCGAGCGGTACGCCGACGTCTACACGTCGCGGGTGTCCAATTTTCTCGAGGCCACGCCGTTCGCATACCTGCGAGCCGCCAGGGCGTCGCTGCCCCACGAACCGGTGTAAATCCGAGAGGTCACGCCAGGTCGGCGAGATACTCCTGGCGCCACCGTTCGGTGGTGTCACACTGGTTGAACGTGTAGATGTGAAGCCCGGCCACGTTGGCGGTTTCCGACACGAACAGGTCGGCCATCGGCTCGAGTAGTTCGGCCGGGGAGTAGCCGCCCGGCTTGATGAACTTGGTAATGAGGCTGGAGTTCTTCGACAGGAACCGGGCCGATTGCCCGACCCCGATTCGGGCCGAGATCGTCATGAGCTTCAGGCGGTCGGCCACACCGGGGATGCCGAACACGACCGGCATTGTGATGTCATCGCGGCGCGTCTCATTGAGCCATGAACCGATCTTTTCATGATCGAAACACATCTGCGTTGTCATGTACGCGGCGTACGGTTGTTTGTCGTGCATCGCCTGACGCAGGCTCTCGTCGGGGATCGCCGTATGGCCATCCGGATAAGCCGTAACTCCGACATTCGTCACACTGTTCCCGATGTCATCCATGGCGCGCAAAATGGAAATCGCATCAACGAACTCGCCCGGCTCCTGGGCGTCACCACCCACCAGAAACATCGAATGAATGTCGAGTTGGTCCAGACGCTTGAGGAGGCGCTCGAGGTGGCCCTTGTCCTTCGTCATCCTGGCCGACAGGTGGGGTACGACCGCGAAACCCATCTGCTGGAGGTTGGCGGCCAGATCCCAGGTGTCCTCGAGCGTTTTGACGGGAGACGCCGTCACGGACACGGTTGCCCCCTGGGGAAGGTACTTGGCCTGATCCAGGACGTTCTTCAGGGGGATGAGCTCGAATTTGGCATGCTCAAGTACCCGGCGCAGTCCGGCGCGTTGTTCGTCATTCAGCTGGAAGTCCATCAGACGTTCGAGTCCGGCGAGGCGGCTTTGCGCATGGCGACGAAGGCCTGCAGTTCTTCTTCGATGCTGTCATCGATTGCCGGAGGCACGTACTCGGCCAACATCGTCTGCCACCGAAGCGTGGCTCGATCTTCGGCCTCGACCGAACCCTCCTCGAACCATTGTTCGAAGCTGTCGTTGTTGGCGGTCGTCGATCGGTAGAAGGCATCTTCGAAATTGGCGAGCGTGTGCTCGGATCCCAGGAAATGTTGGCCGGGAGGGTTGGCGAGCATGGCGTCGATCGCCTGGCCGTTTGGCGAGAGGTCGACGCCTTTTACGAACGTCGACATCATGCCAAGCTGGTCGGCGTCGAGGATGAACTTCTCGTAGCCGATCGCCAACCCGCCTTCGAGCCAGCCGGCGGCGTGCAGGACGAAGTTGACTCCGCCCATGATGGTTGGCTGGAGCGTGTTGGCCGATTCGTAGGCCGCTTGGGCGTCGGCGGTCTTTGAAGCCGTGAGAGATCCGCCCGAGCGAAAAGGCACTCCGAGGCGACGGGCGAGTGCCCCGACGGTGTACAGAACCAAGGCGGGTTCGGGTGTCCCGAAGGTGGGTGCTCCGGTCTGCATCGACATGGACGAGGCGAATGAACCGAAGATGACCGGGGCGCCCGGCCGTACGAGTTGGCAGAACGCCATGCCGACCAGCGACTCGGCGAGCGTTTGTGTCGCCACGGCCGCCGGGGTGACCGGGGCCATCGCACCCGAGAGGATGAAGGGCGTCATGATGCAGGCCTGGTTGTTTTCGGCATACACCCTGGCCGCCCCGAGCATGGTTGCGTCCCAGGACATCGGTGAATTGGCGTTGATAAGTGAGGTCATGACGGTCCGGTCGGCCAGGTCACCCCCGAACCCGATTCTGGCCAGGTCAACCGAATCTTGCGCACGCTCCGAAGCGGTCACCGACCCCATAAACGGCTTGTCCGAATAGCGAAGATGGGCATAAACCATGTCGAGGTGTCGCTTGTTCACCGGAAGGTCGACCGGCTCGCATATCGTGCCGCCGGAATGGTGCATGTAGGGCGTCATATAGGCGAGCTTGACGAAGTTGTTGAAGTCCTCAATCGTGGCGTAGCGACGCCCGTTGATCTTGTCTCGAACGAAGGGCGAGCCGTAGTTCGGAGCAAACACCGTGTGCATACCGCCGATCTCGACGTTGTTGGCCGGATTGCGGGCGAACTGGGTGTATTGGGCCGGAGCGGTGGCTTGAACCAGTGACCGGCACATTCCGGGATCGAACCGGACCCGGGTTCCGTCTACGGTCGCTCCCGCCTCTTTGAACAGCCCGATGGCGTAGTCGTCGTGGATTTCCAGGCCGACTTCGGTCATGAGTCTTTCGGCGTTGGATTCGATGATTTCGAGGCCCTCATCGGTCAACGCCTCGACCGGTTTCATCGAGCGGGTCAGGTAGGCCTGGCGTTCCAGGGTGTGGGCGGCGCGGGCGGCCTGACGCGCCGAACGACCTCCAGTACGGGAGCGAGCGCGGTCGGTCATGATGATTCCTCCTGGGATGGGCGGCGTCGGCGACGCCCCTGAGCGGCGGGCGCCGCCCTCGGTGGCAGTTCGATCTTCTGTGACAGGTTGGGATAGGCAGCTGTTTTGTGCGGAAACGCCATGGCGTCCACAAAGTGAGCTTGAAAGGCCGGTTCGGTGGCCGTTTCGATCTTCTCGATGCGCCTCACCACGGTTTCGATCTCCCGCCGGGCGTCCCGATTGAGGAGAGCCATTACGGCTCCGGCTCCGGCGGCATTGCCCGCCGAGTTCACTTTGGTGAGATCACAGTCGGGGATCAGTCCGAGGATCATCGCATACATGACATCGATGTGTGAGCCGAAGGCTCCGGCCAAACGAATCTCGTCGATGGTGTCGATGTCGAGCTTGTCCATGAGCAGGCGTATTCCTGCATACAGGGCAGCCTTCGCCAATTGGATGGCCCGCACGTCGTTCTGGGTGATGGTGATGCCATCGGCCAGAACGTAAGAGAAGGTTCTTCCGTCGGCGACCACCCGATCGGACGGACGATCCAAAACAACGCCGTCTTCACTTATGACACCTGCCAGGAATAGTTCGGCAATCGCTTCGATGATTCCGGAACCACAAATACCGGTCGGGTTCAGATCCGGATCCTCGGTCGACCAGCCGTCATTACCGATGACCTTGAAGCGAGGTTCGAGCGTTGCGCGGTCTATCCGTACCCGTTCGATGGCACCTGGGGCGGCTCGTTGGCCCGCCGAGATCTGAGCGCCCTCAAAGGCCGGGCCAGTCGGGCTGGAAGCGGCCAGCAGCCGGTCCTGGTTGCCGAGCACGATCTCGGCGTTGGTGCCGACGTCGACCAATAGGGCGATCGGTGAGCGGGTGTGCGGCTGGTCTGACAAGATGACACCGGCCGTGTCGGCCCCGACATGGCCGGCGATGCAGGGGAGTACATAGACGGCCGCATTGGAATGAGCCTTGATACCGAGCGAACTGGCGGGGACGGTGATCGCTTCGTCAGTCGTGAGCTTGAACGGCGCTTCCCCGAGCGGGCGCGGGTCGAGACCAAGGAACAAGTGATGCATGATCGGGTTACCAACCAGCGTGATCTCAAGGATCTCGATGCGTTCGATGCCGGCTTGCTTGGCCAGGTCCCCGACGAGATCGTCGAGGGCTCCTTGAACCAACTCGGTGAGCAGTCGGTCGCCACCTTCGTTCATCATCACGTACGAAACTCGGGACATGAGGTCTTCGCCGAATCGAATCTGCGGGTTCATGAGCCCGCCCGACGACAGCTGCTCGCCGGTCGTCAGGTCGAGCAAATATCCGGCGATGGTCGTCGAACCGACGTCGATGGCTACTCCGTAGGTCGTTTCATGGAAGCCTGGCCAGACCGCCGTGACGACCCCGTCGCGTATCGCGACGGTGCAGTTATCGCCGGCCGCCTGGAGGTCGCGCAGTGCGCGGGGATCAACCGTGATGTGCTCCATCGCCCACTGATCTCGCAGCGCTTGAGCGAGACGACGGGTGGTCCCGACGGTCGCTTCGAGGGTGGCCGCTTCCATCTGGACATAATGCAAGGTGCTGACCGGGTCGACCACCAGATCAACGAGTTCGAGTTCCTTGCGGATGACCTGACGATGGACCTGTGAGGTTGCTGGAACATCGACGACGACGTCTCCACAGATGTCTGCCATGCACCCGAGCCGACGGCCGATGGTGAGACCTTTACGGGCCTCGTATTCGCCCTCCGTGGTCGTGGCCTTGGTGAGCGCAGCTTCGGTTGAGTTGATCTGATGTTTCGGGAAATCGCCGAAGACCGGCGTGATCTGGCATCGGCCGCACAATCCGACCCCTCCGCAGACCGAGCCGAGGTCGACGCCAAGCTGGCGCGCCGCATTGAGCACGGATGTGCCGATCGGGACATCTCCCCGCCGTCCTGAGGGAGTGAAAACGACGCGGGCGGTTTCAGCCAGATCGCACCTCGCGACCGCGGCGCCTGCCTTCGGTTCGACGCCGGAGGGCGTCTTCGGGATTTCGATGGGCCATGATCCACTTGGCGGCGTTCTCATCCTTGCCGAGCAGGACATCGGAGGCCATGATCGCTTTCCTGACTTCGGCGTGGAGCGGGTTACTGATGGCCGAGGTCATGCCTGCGGCAGCCGCCATCGCCAGGAACGCGGCGTTCACACCTTCTCGTTCCGGCAGTCCGAAGCTGATATTTGAAGCCCCGCAGGTGGTGTTGACCCCCAGTTCGTTACGGAGTCGACCGAGTAGGGCGAACACCTGCTTTCCGGCGGTTCGCATCGCTCCGATCGGCATGACGAGTGGATCAACCACGACGTCTTCTTTCGGGATGCCGTAGTCGGCCGCCCGGTTGACGATCTTCCTGGCAACCTCGTAGCGGACGTCAGGATCCTCCGATATCCCAGTTTCATCGTTGGAGATCGCCACCACTGCCGCTCCGTACTTGGCTACCAGCGGAAGGACTCGTTCCATTTGCTCGTCTTCGCCGGTCACCGAGTTCACGAGCGCCTTGCCCCGGTACACCGCCAGGCCAGCTTCGAGGGCTTCGACGATGGACGAGTCGATGGACAGCGGAAGGTCGGTGAGAGACTGCACGAGTTGGATGGTGGCCGCCAGGATGGCTGGCTCGTCGGCGAGCGGAATCCCGGCGTTGACGTCAAGCATGTGCGCCCCGGCTTCCACCTGGGCGAGCGTGTCCGATTCAACCCGTGAGAAGTCGCCGGCCTTCATTTCGGTGGCGAGGAGTTTGCGACCGGTCGGGTTTATTCGTTCGCCGATGATGACGAACGGTCGCTCGAATCCGATGACAACTTCCCTGGTGGCACTGGCAAGAACGGTGTCGGTCACGAGGATTCCTTTGCTGGGTTGATCCCGCCGTTGTCGACCAACTCGACTAACCGGTCCCTGGGAAAGAGGTCGCTCAGGCGGGCTGCTTCAGCATCGACGGATGCCTGGAGATCGTCGGTGCAGGTGGTCGTTTCCCGGCGCCATTCACCTATGTAGTCGTCGTACTTCTCTTTGCCGGCCACCTTGGCGGCTCGATCGATGGCTGCCTGAAAGCGGCGGGGAAGCTCGATCGTGGCCTTCTCGCGTCCCGATCGGGCGGTCACCTGGGCAGGAAT
>JAENVV010000198.1 GCA_016650365.1 Acidimicrobiia bacterium | reverse complement strand
TTGGGTTGGGGGCCGGTACTCCATGGATTCGGCGATCGGTTTGAGCCTGATGATTGCGGTCGGCCCGGACTCGTTCCGGGAGATGTTGTCGGGCATGCGCGCCGTCGACGTTCATTTCCGAAGCACTCCGCTGGAGCGGAACGTTCCCGTGTTGCTGGGGCTCATCGGGATCTGGTATCGCAACTTTCTCGACTATCCGACCTATGCGGTGCTTCCCTACAGCCAGGACCTTGATCGGTTTGCTGCCTACCTCCAGCAGCTCGATATGGAGTCGAATGGTAAGCGGGTTCGTAAGGACGGGTCACCGGTCGAGATGGATACCGGGCCGATTGTCTGGGGCGAACCCGGCACTAACGGACAGCATGCGTTTTATCAACTCATCCACCAGGGGACGGCCATCGTGCCTTCTGACCTGATCGGCTTCCTGGAGTCATCGGACGATATCGGCGGGCAGCATGACCTCCTCATGGGGAACCTGTTTGCACAGGCTGAGGCCTTGGCGTTCGGTAAGACCGCGGAGGAAGTTGCCGCTGACGGAGTCGCGCCGGAGTTGGTGCCGCATCGAACCTTCCCCGGAAACCGCCCAACCTCGCTGATCATCGCCCCGAAGCTGACTCCGTCCGTGCTCGGTCAGCTTATTGCGTTGTATGAACACAAGGTGTTTACGCAAGGCGCCATATGGGGGATCAACTCGTTCGATCAATGGGGAGTAGAACTTGGCAAGGTTCTGGCTACGGCCATCATCGAAGAGCTGACTGCCGAGTCGGTGCCTGAATTGCATCATGATGCTTCTACCAACGCTCAGATTCGTCGATATCGACAGGCGAGAGGAAGGTCATGACCCATCGGCTAACTTTTCCGCGATGAGGTTGTTATGCGCAAGGTAGTAGCGGCGATTGATTTGACGCCGGTCGGTCGTCGGGTGGCGGACCGGGCCCGAATGATTGCCGAGGAGCAAGGGGCCACGTTGACGCTGGTTCATGTGTTCGACCCTGCCGAGGGAGTTCTGCTTGCACCTGCGGAGATGAACTTGTTCACGCAGACTGCCAACGAGATGGCTCACGACCTCGCTGATTGGGTCCGGGGGCGCACCGACGTATCGGTTGATCTGGTAATCCCGTCCGGGAACCCCACCGCTCATATCTCACGGATCGCCCGTTCGGCGGACCTCATCGTGGCCGGAACCTCCTCGCTCGATGCCGGCAAGGTCGGTCCGGTGACCAGGCGCCTGGCCCGTAAGGCACGGACAGGAGTCCTGGCGGTCCGCCGCCAACCTCGACGGCCGTACCACCGGGTCCTGGCGACGGTTGATCTGTCTGATGCGTCGCGTCAAGCGTTGGAGTTGGCCTTCGAATTGGCCCCCGGAGCCGAGGTGTTGGCGGCTTACGCGCTTGTCTCGCGGTTCGATCAGATGCTTATCGAGTCAGGTCGCTCGCGGGGCGAGGTCGAGAAGTTGCATACGAATCGTATGGAACGGGCGACAGAGGCCCTCGCCGATTTCGTCTCGGACTATCCCACGGTTACGCCGATAGTCGTTTCCGGCCCGCCATCAACGGCACTTTCTGAGACCGCTCGCCGCCGGTCGGTCGACCTCGTCACGGCTTCCTCAAAGGGCGGGGGAGGAAACTCCGTCGTTCTCCTGGGAACCGTTGCCGAAGAAGTGATGGAGTCCGCTCACTGCGATGTGGCCATTGCCAATGTAAGTGCGACCTTCCGACGTCCCTAACTCGCCGATTTTCTCCTGATATCCCGGGACCGGACTGGCCAATTGGTTATCGTCTGATGGTACATACAGCCAAGTGAGGGGCAACCATGGACACGACTGTCATAATCGAACGGGCTACCCGCGCCATAAAGGCCGACGCGACGGTCTTCTCCGAGATTGGCGCTGACGAATCCCACACTTCTTCGGCTGCTGCCGTCGTGGGGGTAGTCGGGTTTGTTGGTGGGCTCATCAACGGCATCTTCAACGCCAATTCGTCTCCCGTTACCGGGGCTTTCGGTGGATTGATCGGTGCTTTCATCGCCTGGGGGATCGGCAGTCTTGTGTTCTATGGGCTCGCCAAAATGTTCGGCGGTGAAGGAGATCTTCAAGGACTGATGCGAGGCAATGCGTATGCAGCGGTCCCGTCGGCCCTCGGTGGTATTCCGGTACTTGGCTGGGTTATCAGCCTGTGGGGTGTCTACTTGTTCATCTTGAACGTGCGGGAGAACATGAAGCTCAGCACTGGAGCGGCTGCCGCCGTGGTGCTGATTCCGGTCGTCATCGCTATTGCGCTCGTGTTGCTCATCGTCCTCGTTCTGGTGGCGGCAATTGCCGGATCTTCGTAGGACGGGGACCATTCCTCACTTTTCAGCGGGAGTCAGAGCTTCCTTGTTGTAGTTGCCCACCGCGTTCCAGAGGATCCAACCCAGGCCGCGAGATTCGGCTTCGTCGATGGCAGCCCTGACCTGTCCGCTGTTGTAGTAGAACGCTTGGAGCCACGGGCGCAGGATGGAACCCGGTGTCATGCGCGGCAGAGCGGCCTCTAGAGCATCCGCGGTGACCGGGCCCGGGTGGTCGTTGGGATCTGAGAAACCCAACCAACCAGGGCTGTAGTGCGACGGGTAGACCATCGGCGAAAGCGCATCGACCATTGCCGATAGTTCCTCTGGCCGCTGCCCGATTCCTTCGTCGGTGGGCGACGAGGTGGTGATGCCGAAGATGTCTACTGAAACGGCACATCCGAGCGGATGGAGACGGCTGCGAGCTTCGGTCAGGAATCCACTGATGGCTGTGAGGCGTTCTTGCTGGGTGGTCGGGGGAGCCGCCCCGGCGGTACTACCCGCCGGAAAGCGGGCGTAGTCGAACTGGATTTCGTCGAAGCCGAGCTCACACGCCTCGATGGCCAGGTCCAGCGGGTACTCCCAGTTGTCAGGGTTGCGGGGATCGATCCATTTTCCAGCCAACTTGGATTCAGGATGGGCTTTGGTCCAGATCGGGTCTTCGAAGGTGACGATCCTGGTGATCGCGTACAGGCCGGCGGCGTGCACCGTCTCGAGCGTGGCGACCGGGTCGTAGAAGTCTTCGACCGCCCCCATTTCGTTGGCCAGCGCCACCGTCGTCGGATAGAGGGTCGTACCGACCTCGTCTTTGGTGTCGAAAACGATGGCGTTGATCGACGTGTCTTTGATCAGTTCCATGGTCCCTTCGAGCCCGTCGCGTTCGAGGTAGGTGTATCGGGCTACTCGCACGGCCTTGACGATGCGCGGTTCCATAAGTACCTGGGCGTCGCTGGTGGCTGACCAGTCGACTTCAAGGGGGAGCCAGGCCGGTTTGGTGAAAGTGACGGTCGGGCCGATGGCGATCAGGTCGAACTTGCCATCGGCTCCGGTAGTGGCCAATCCTTGATCTGATGCGACGGTTGCTCCAGCCAGGGGTGAACCGTTTGCGTCGGTAACCGTACCGCTCACCTCGATGGGGGGAATGGTGGTGGTCGTCGTTGTGGAAGAGGTCGAGGTGGTTGTTGGCGACGGAATGGTTGTCGATGTCGATGTCGCTGGAGCGGGGGCGGTCGCGGAAGTCGTGTTTGCGGCGATGTTGCCCTGGGTGGTCCAACCGGTACAGCTGGCGGCGAGGATCGACAAGCTGATAATGAGGGTGACCCTACGCATGAAGGGGAGCGTACCGGCGAATTGCAGTTTTGCAGGCTTTTCGCACGCGAAGAAGCGACGGGTTTGACCGTGAAAGTGAAAACTGTGGACTGATTTGGTGAGAGTGGGAGCGGTGATCGGCCGGATAGCGCTGTGTCTACGGGCCCTGCGGTTGGGGTGCTTTAAAACGAAGTCGGTGCGGGGGTGATTCGGGAGCGATCATGAAGCCCCGTTGGTGAACAACCACGTGGTGATGAAACCAACAGAGGGTGACCAGATTATCGGCATCGGTTTCGCCCCCGTCTGACCAGTGGACCCGATGATGAACTTGGAGCCGGTAGCGGCTGGTGCAGCCTTCGGCGCAGCATCCACCGTCGCGACCGATCACAAACTTGCGGAGGCGACCGGGAATTTTGGCCGTCCTGCGGCCCGCATTGAGAGGTTTGCCGTCATCGGTCACGGATATAGCTTCGATGGTGCCGCTGCAGAGGATCTCTTCAAGTGTGTTGGGGCCGATCAGTTGGCCGCCCATCAATGTTCCAACCGCTGCGCCGGGCTGTTGGGCCTTCACGAAGACGGTGATACCTGGCCGGGTCCGCTCGTAGATGCGGCCCAGCGCTTCCAGGGTTGGGAAGGTCGCAGAATCGCCATCTGCCATGGCCCTTGTCGGGAGCTGCTGAGCGGTTCGGTCGGGGATTGGGTCCAGTGAGTCCTGGCAAATCGCCACGAGTGCGTCGGCAGTCTTGGTTGATCGAGCAGTGGTGAAATCGTTAGGGAGTTCGTCAGCTCTGGCGAATAGGGCTTGCTCGACGATGGCCCCGTCGAGCGCAGCAAGCTGGCCCCACAGTTTCCAAGCGGTGTCGTCAAGGGTGGGTTGGATGTGCAGGTACCGCTCATCGAACCTGGCGGACTCTTCGGTGGGGGTGATGCCCGCCTGCCGGCGAGCGATACGGCGGAGACTGTCGACGTCGTAGCTGTCCGGATCCACCGAATCGTTGAGGCGACTGGTGACGCTGGCCCGCTCGAAGCTTTGTTCGCCGGCGGCAAGTTTCATGTGGTCGGCCGGCCGGTCGAGGAGCCGGCGGGCGGTCATCACGAGGGTTTTGGCCGTGTGCCGGGATGTGTCCGTCCGAGAAGCGACCCACTCGGTCAGGGTCCGACACCCGTCGGCGGCGGCCAGCTGCATCTCGTCGGCCAGTTGGATGTTGACCATCTGTCGGGCCCGCAACCGTCCGATGATCAGTTCATCGGCCAAAATCTGTTGTTCGATGTCATCTGGCGACCGGTCGAACCCGTCACCAGCAATGTATGTCTCCATTCCTGAACAATACGATCCGGGTGTGACAAAAAATGAACGGGTCCGACCGGAATCTTCAGGCGATTTCGATGGTCAGGACATAAGCCGGGACCCGCTCGGCAATGGGTTCGCCGGTGCAG
>JAENVV010000197.1 GCA_016650365.1 Acidimicrobiia bacterium | reverse complement strand
TCCAACCCCATCTCTTTGTCGACGCAAGTTAGAAGAGTCCCGCCGTGCCACCGCCATCGAGCGAGATGGACGTTCCCTGAATGTGGCGGGACTCTGGCAGGCAAAGAAACACCGCCAGATTGGCGACGTCCTCGGGGTTGGCGAACCGCCGAATCCCTTGCTTCTGGAGAAGCGACCGTTCGAACTCATCCGGTGTAACTCCGGCTGCCTCAGCCCGGCTGGCCATAAGGGTCCGATGACGTTCCGTACGGGTCTGACCAGGGTGAATCGTGTTCACATTGACATCGTCGCGCAACCCTTGGCCAGCGAGCGCCTTCGAGAAATTGGCAAAGGCCGCATTGACGGCTCCGCCGATCATGACATCGGGAGTCGGCGTTCTGGCCAAGCCCCCAACGATGTTGATCACCGTGCCATTCGACTCGACGAGGTTGGGCCAGAACAGCCGCGAAAGACGGACGGCAGCATGGAACTTCAGGGCGAATCCGTCCAACCAGGCCTCATCATCGAGACCGAGAAACGGGCCGGCCTTCGTGGCCCCGGCGGAATTCACAAGGATATCAACCCGACCGAAAGCTTCCAGGGCTCCGGCATGAAGCTGCTGGCAGCCTTCGACCGTACGCAAGTCGCCCGCCACGACGATGGCGCGGCGGCCGGAATCATCCTGAATCTCCCTGGCGGCCCGCTCAAGATCGACCCCGGTTCGAGCAGCCAAAACGAAGTCGGCGCCTTCCTCGGCCAATGCCCCCGCTATAGCCCTTCCGATCCCCTTACTGCCTCCGGTAACCACTGCCACTTGACCGCTCAACTTACCCATGGTGACTCCTCCTCGATCCACCGAGCCTAATCAAGCGCGAGGCTCGTTGGCAGGATGAGATCATGCACCCTTTGTCGCAGTTCGCAACCGATGTTGCACCGCACGTTGACCGGCTGGTACTGGCGGTTCACCGACTAATGCGAACCTTGCATGGAGACGCGGTCGACCAGTGGCGCGCGGACACCGGACTAGCTCGATCCGGCCTGCTCATCAACATGCGACCCTTCTTCCTGGCCGGTACCCAGAGCCTGGCGTTGCTCGAACGCCTCCACCGATACGCATTACCCGCCACACTCGAGGACAACCTACGCGACGCCATCGGTGAAGGATTGATCGACGATTCCCTGACCCCCAGTGACCGGTGCCTTGAGCTGTCAAGCCGACTCACCGCGCTCCAAGCAAGCCTGATCGACGAGATGTGGGGCGACCAATCAGGTATCTCGCCGCTGGCGAACCCCCTGCGGGCTGCGGTGGATGGAATGCCGAAGCGGTATCCCGGCCCGAGCTTCACCCTCGCCAGGGCGTGGGCCAACCTCCCCCGCCCGGACAACTCGGGGCCATTTCTCGTCCACCACCTTCTCACCGCCTTGGATACCTTCGGGCCGATTCCCACAGCGTGGTTCTCGACGCGGCAGGGTTATCAGCCGGCGAGGCAGCCCGACTCGACGCAGTCTGGCGACAATTGGAAGGCAGCCATCACGACCATCCGCTTGACGGATTGGTCAGCCGGGGTTTGCTCGACCCTGATGGCAACATAACCGAAGATGGCCAACACGCCCGAGCGGCGATCGAACACGAGACCAACTCGGTGGCGGGCGCAGCTTGGGAGGCCGTTGCCGCGAGGAGCTCCCCCAGGTACTGGTCCACCTCGAGGCCCCGCCCGACCACATCAGACCCTGAGTTCGCGCGTTAGGAGACCGCGCCGACGACCAACGCGACGGCCGAAAAGGCCAACAGGGCAAGAACGACCCGCCCGAACACGTTGGCATTCAGACGGCGCGACACAGCTTCGCCCAGCGGAACGACTACCAATACCGGGAGTATGGCAATCAACGCCCGGATAAGCGGAGGACCGGAAAATCGCCCCAGTTGGGCGAGGGTGGCAATCTGTAGGGAGCCGAATCCGAGGAACGTAACCGTCAGGGCGAACACAAACTCGTCTCTCGGGAGATTCAGACTGTGGTAAAAACTGCCGAACACGGTTCCAGAGTTGCCAGTCGCACCATGCAGTACGCCACCGACCAGGCCGACCGGGGCGGCCAGTTTCATCCCAACGTCGCGAGACATACGGAACTGGGGGTGGGCGAGCGATGCCACGATGTACATCAGCACGGTCGCCGCGAGCACGACCGACAGAATTCGATCGTCAAGGCGCGTCAAGAGAACGGTTCCCCCAATGGCGCCGATGGCACCAGCTCCGATCAACCTCACCAGCAGCTTGCGGTTGGGAGCGGCCGCATGACGGTTGGTCCACAGCATCATCAGATTGGCGACCAGATTCGGAATCACCACCGCCACGACAGCCGCTTCGACCCCGAGAAACGGCGCCAGGAGCGGAATGGCGATGAGCGGACCACCGAATCCGGCGACCCCCTTCACCCAGAAGGCGAAGGAAACAACTACGAGAATGAGAACGAGCTCGACCGACATCTAGGTCGTCCGATTCGGACAATTGGGCGGGCGGTCAGCGTCCATGATGTGATCGGTTGTCGGCCGACCTGATCCCCAGGCAGGCGACGGAACCGTCGGTCAGACCTTCTCGAGCAGGTTGGCGATCACATCGGCCGCCGAATAGGTTTCGTGACCCGGCGCCAAGAAACGGGCGACGTTGGCGGCATCATCGCCGGCTGTGACGAGAACTTCCTGCTCCTGGCCGTCATGGAGTTGAGCGAGACCGATATTGGCCATCAGGGCGTTGCACAAACACTGGCGGTTATTGGCCTCCTCGACCGTCCCACCTTTCTTGACAAAGTCGACGACCGGTTCGGCAGGGCATCGCCACTTCACTTTTCCTTCGGGCGTCTCGTACGGAGACCGAAGATATCCGAGGTCACAAATCCGCTCACGCTTCTCGTACATCACGCGATCGGACAGGGTCCCTTCCATCAGAATGATCTTGAAGGGGAAGCCAGTAGGCGACGCATCGGGGTCTGTGAAAACCGTCACCTCGCCGCGCGCACTGCCCTTGAGAACATCAGCCTTCAGGTCCTCCCGCATGTCGGATTCCTCACAGAATGCGAACGCGGTACCCACCTGAACCCCGGCTGCCCCGACCGCCAACGCATCCCTGACTGCCTCAGGAGACGCTTGCGAGCCAGCCAACCAGAACGGCTTGCCGATCGCAGACAGCACAGCGAGGTCGACCTCATCGCGGGGTCCGTACAGCGGCTCGCCCGTTTCGGTCTTTCCCTTCGCCCGGGGCGGCGCATTGTGCCCGCCGGCGGTCGGTCCCTCGACGACAAAACCGTCCGGCGGAACCTCCGCACGCGAGAGCATCGTGGCCAGGACATGGGACGCCACAATGGCGAGAAACCCGGGCCGCTTGAGCCGGGGCGGATCATGCTCGAAGAACGATCGCGGATCGAATCGAGTGAAGTGTTTCTTGGTGGCGTCCTTCACGTCCAGGGCCAGGTCTGACGCCTCACCATTCGAAAAGCGACTCAAAACTGCCGGAATCGCCTTGGGAATGCCGGCGCCCATGAGTACATAATCGACTCCAGCCAACATCGCACCGTAGATCGAACCCAGGGTTTCTACCTGGATTTTCTCCAGGTAGTTGATGCCCACCGGATTTTCGTGACCTTCCTTGGCGAGGAATACCTCAACAAAGTTGGCTGCCGTAACAAGCTCCAGGGCGCTCCGGATCCGGTTGACGGTGGCCATCGGCTTGCCGCGGTGCGGTCGATCGGCAGATTTGCCCCCATCGACAAAGTACTTTTCGAGAATTCGTTCGGCAGCGTCTGGCAGAGGAAACGCCTTGAGCGCCCTCCGAACGTGGCCGCCAACATCGCCCAACTGAAGCCGGCGAACGAGCACGGCGTCGAGGGCAGTCCCGGAAACAACGCCAAGCTGACCGCAGGAGGACACCGCATTGGCAAGGCGCCAGCCGGAAACACCGACACCCATACCACCTTGAATTACGATCGGAAGATTGGCCACAGTCACAGAATAGACGCAAGTGCAGCGATTGGTAATGGTGAATCGAACTTCACGGGCCTATCCACGTGGCGCACATCAGAGGCCGCCAAGGAAGTCGGCAACGAGTACCGGTAAAACAGGATCGCCCGGTGGTGAGAAACTCACGAGAATCTGGTCGGCCCCGGCCGAACGATACCCTTCGATGAGCTCGGGAATTTCAGCCAGATTGTCATACCGGAACTGAGCGGAGATTTCGATCTCGGCAGGATCCCGTCCGATCTCCAGGCACAATGATCGGAGACGCTTCACGCGAACCGCGAAGGCGTCGAGGTCGCGATCAAAGTCAGGGAAATTCCAATGATCAGCCCACTTGGCGGCGAGCGGTAGCGTTCGGTTCATGCCTCCGCCCCCGACGACGAACGGGGGGCGGGGCTTCTGGATCGGCTTTGGCTCGAAGCGGGCCTCCTGGATGCGATGGTGTTTTCCCTCAAACGAGAAGACTTCATTCGTCATGAGACCATCAATGACGGTGAACGTCTCGTCGAGCATGTCGAACCGATCGGTCAACGATGGCAGCGCAATGCCATAGGCGAGGTGTTCACCTTCGTGCCAGCCGGTCCCAATACCGATGTCGAGTCGTCCCGCCGACATATGGTCGATGGTGGCCGCCATCTTGGCAACGACGGCGGGATGACGAAAGGTGTTGGCGGTGACCATGTTGCCGAAGCGCAGACGATCGGTAAGGCACGCCAGGCCGGCGAGCAGACTCCATGATTCAAGAATCGGCATTTCCGCCGGCGACTTCGGCGGGTAGAAATGGTCATTCAGCCACACCCCATCCCAAAACCCGCCCCGGTCGGCCTCTATCCAGATATCCCTCAACATTGGCCACTCGATCTGCTGCGGCCAGGTTTTGAACGAGAACTTCATCAGCTCACCGTTCCCCCAAGATGCCGGGTCATCCAGTCGAGGGCGTATGACTGGAACAGGTGCGGCATGTTCTGAACACCGTGGGTTCCGCCTTCGATAAGCAGGAACTCGCCACCACCTTCGTCGGCGATCCGTTTGCCCTGCTCCCATGGGATCAGAGGATCGTCCGAACCGTGAACGATGAGGAGCGGGCAGGTGATCTGCGAAGCAATTCCCTCAAGCGAGAGGTCCCCGGCCATCACCCTGGCTTCATCCATGCTCTTGGCTCCGCTGTAGTGGGTGTAGGCCTCCTTTGTCACCTGGGGAAGCGAATCGAAACACTCCCCCCAGTTGTAGGGACCACAGTTTCCAAAGGCGGCGATAATTCGAGGTTCGAAGGCGGCCGCCCGCGGTGCGTAATAGCCGGCCAGGCTCGATCCGAACACGCCAACCCGCCCGGCGTCAAGGTCTGGCCGGGTTTCGATCCAGTCGATCACCCCACGCATCGCCACCTCGTAGTCGGGTCGGATGGTCGACCACTGACTGGCTTCCCCTTGGCCTGGTCCATCGACGGACAACACGGCTACTCCGCGACGCAACCAAGCGCCCCGTGATTGGTGGCGGGTTTCCTTGGTCGAATCCAATCCGGGAAGGACAATGACCACAGGCGGTCGATCAACGTTCGGGAGGCTCAACAACCCGACCATCCTCGGCGCACCCGCCACGCCGGGGATGTCCACCTTCTCGACCGCCGGTTCCAGCCGTGGGAGGGCGTGGTCGTGGCATCGGAGCATATTCGCCAGTCCGCGGCTGTGCAGTTCTTCGTCGCGGGTCGACACGAAGTAGGCGAGATGATGGCATCGGAAGGCATCCATCCAGGCTGCCGTTGCCGCCAACTGACGGCCATCGCTTTCGGCGTGTTTGGCGAGGGCTTCGTGAACGGCCGCAGTGTTCATCCACTCCACCACCCAGTCATCCCAGGTGTCGATGCGATCGACGGTGGAGACTAGGTCTCCCACGGTGATGCCACCCCTCAGGAACCGGGGAAGCCATGTTTCCAGGACCTCCCGAACTACCGGATCTCGATGGGTTAAGGCGTCGGCGAGCGTGCTCATCGCAAGGTCTCCTAGGGCATTGGGATTATGGGATTGGTCAGAGTACCGATGCCGCTTATCGAGGCCACCATCTCGTCACCCACCTTCAGAAATTGTGGCGGTTTGCGGGCGTACCCGATCCCCGATGGCGTTCCACTCAGGATCACGTCGCCCGGCTCAAGCGCCATGCCCAACGAAAACTCCTCGATGATTCGGGGCAGTTTGAAGACCATCAGCGAGGTGGGGTCGGACTGCTTCACGTCACCGTTCACAGAGAGTTCCAGGTGAAGGGCGTACGGATCGGGGATCTCATCAGCGGTGACGATCCAGGGCCCGAGCGGGCAATGGGTGTCGAGACCCTTACCTTTGAACCACTGCGCTCCGTGCCGTCTTTGCAGGTCGCGGACCGATACATCATTGGCAATGGTGTATCCAAACACATGGGACATGGCATCGGCCTGAGTGATATTGCGCCCACCCTTGCCAATGATGACCGCCAACTCGACCTCCCAGTCGAGCTGCTCACTAACCGGGCCCGGATGAAACACACCGCCGCCGGGTCCGACGACGCTCGTCGGAGGTTTCGAGAACAACGTTGGATAGTCGGGGATATCGGGCGGGTCATAGTTGCCGCCGCGCTTGCCTTTACCTTCCTCGAAGTGTTCGAGATAGTTCCAGCCAACACAGAACACGCATCGACTCGGCCGCGGAATTGGAGCGAGCAACTCTGCTCCCGTAACCGGGTCACAGTCGGGGCCGACCAACCCGGCGAGGAATTCCGGCCCGGCCGCGATCAGATCGATCATGCTGGCCGGCGCGTCACCAACCAGGTCTCTGACCAGGCGGATGGCGTCCCCACCTCCAACGACCGCCGGCAGCGACTCACCCTCGTACAAGACCGTGGCAAGGCGCATCAGGAAATACCGAAGCTTTCGAGGTACGGCTTCACCTCGATGGCTTTTCCGCCCTGGGCGTTTGACTCGATGGCGCAGTGCACCACCGACAGCGCCCGGATGGCTTCATCGACGCCAACTTCAACCGTCGCCTCGCCTCGACAGGCACGACCGAACTCCTCAAGTTGCTCCCGGAACATGTCCGTCTTCGGCAAGTCGACCGGCTTTCGCTCTTGATCCCCGTACGCCTGCGACACCAGTGATGAGTGCTCATCGGCTTCGTGGGCTTCGTCCCAATGGGTGAAGTCCAGGTCGTACATGAGGTTGTGCTGGGTACCCTGAAGTCGAATCTGGTAGATGCCGGGGGACGCCCAACCGCACCCGAGATATCCGAGCGCACCCGACTCGAATTCCAGGATCGCCATCGTGGCGTCCGGTACTTCCGACTTCGTGAACAGCTTGCGAGTATGGGCCGAGACAGCCGCGACCGGACCGAGCAAGTATTGAAGGTTGTCGGCGTGATGCACTCCGAGCTGGATGAGCGGCCCGCCCGGAGTCTTGTCCAGATACCAGCGCCACGTCTGAGGAGTCAGCTCAAGACCGCGCTCATTGGAGAAGTTGGCTTCGGCCATGGACACCCCACCAAGGGTGCCGTCGTCGATCCACTTCTTCATCTGTCGATTGCCCGACAATCGGCGGGCACTGTGGCCGACGGCGAACGGAAGACCTGACAAATCTACGGCAGCCTTAATAGCTGCAGCATCCTCGAGCGTCTGTGCAACCGGCTTGTCGGTATACACCGGCTTGCCGGCTTCGAGTGCCTGCACGATCAGGGAACGGTGGGTGTCGTTAGGAGTGGTGATCATGATGCCTTCGACATCGGGATCAGCCAGCAACTCCTCGTAACTCGAAGCCGATCGCTCGATTCCGTACTCGTCCATGAAGGCTTGCCGCTTGTCCTCCGAGCGGGAGAAGCAGGAGTAGATGTCGATCAAATCTCCCCGCTGTGCCCCGCGGGCGAGAACCCGTGCCCATCGGCCGAGGCCGACCTGGGCCAGTCTGATCTTGTCGCTCATCGTGTCTCCTAACTGACTTGTGTCGTGGTGTCTTCAATGTTCTTGCTGAGATTCGGGTGAGGGAAGAAGCAAATGAGTTCCAACTGACTGTTTTCGTCGGGAACGGTGGCGTGGGCGACTCCGGCGGGAATGAGCACAACATCGCCGGCGGCGACCGGGAACCATTCGCCATCAATCCACGCTCGCCCTTGGCCGGCGGCAACTACCACCACCTCCTCGGAATGGGGATGCCGATGAGCGGTTCGGCCGACGGTACGTTCCATCTGAACGACTCTTAAGCTCGACGCCGAAGCTTCAGCTTCCAGGGGATCGGCCGACCGACGACCAGGCAGGTCGATGAATTCCAACTCTGGCCGACCGATCACCGTCATGCCCGGAGCTCGAATATCTCCGTGACACGTTTGGCAACGTCGTCGGCGACGGTTGCGGCGAAACTCCCTGCCATATCGAGGGCCGCCCAGGTGGGATTGCCGTACCAACCATCGGCATCGATCTCGGTGACATCGGTGATGTAGCCGTGGGTTTCGGGGCTGCGCCGCATCTCATCTAGGGCGATAGCGTGATCGGGCCGGGTGGCTTCGCCCGCTCGATCGACGTGTACAAGGGATGGATCGTGGGCCATGACGGCCAGAACCTCGATGCCCCCACCATGGGTCAACTCTCCGCCACTGGCGGCATAGATCCGCTGGGCGGCGTAACAAGCATGTGAGGTGACGACGTACACACCGGGATGCCGATCCTGGACTTCGGTGGCAACTCCATCCATCGAGGCGATGTTGCCCTCATGCCAATTCACGAAGACCAACCGGGTCACCCCCATGTCGATGAGTTCCTCGCAGATATCGGTGAGGAGGGCTTCAAAGGTCGAGCGTCGAAGGTTGATCGTCCCGGGATGTCCGGCATGGATCGGCGTTACGCCATACGGACCGAACGGGACAAAGAGCGCCCCAAGGCGATCGGCCAGGGTTCGCGCAACTACCTCTGCGGCCATCGTATCGGTGCCGCACGGTAGGTGGGGACCGTGCTGCTCGACGCTCCCGAACGGGATGACCGCCGTCTTCGAGTCGGCGATCACAGATGCCACTTCCGGGCTAACAAGGTCATAGATGGAACTGGTCATGACGCCTCCTCGGGTCGAACGATGGGGTGTAGGGGTTCGGTACCTTCCAGGATGCGCCGGGCTTCCCACGCGGACTTTACGCGCAGTTCGGTCTCGGTCTCCTCGGTGTACCAGGCAGTATGTGGGGAAAGGATGAGCTGGTCCTTGACGGCGGCAAATACCGACAGATTGGGCGGTTCGGGTGCGAACACATCGAGCGCCGCAATCCGGGGACGACCCTCTGCCATTCCAGCTGCCAACGCGGGGGCGTCGATGAGCGACCCCCGGGCGGTGTTGACAAGAATCGAGCCCGGCTTCATCCGTCCAATTTCGCTCGGACCGAGGAGCGGGGAACCGTCCGACGGACCAGGGGCGTGCAGAGTCACGATGTCGGACATCTCGAGGAGATCGCCCAATTCGGTGTCCATTCCCGTCACAAATGGATCATGGCCAATGACTGCGCCAAAACCAACCGCCTGAAGTTGCTCGGTAACCCGCCGGCCAATCCGTCCATGGCCTACCACTCCTGCGGTCAGGGCCGAAGGCAGATGCATGGGACGCAACTCGGAGAAACCCCACTTACCAAGCTTGACCAGTCGATCAGATTGCGGCAAGCGGCGCATCGCTCCGAGTATCAAGGAAAGGGTATGAAACGCCACGGCCTCCGTCCCGTAGTCCGGTACGTTGACGACCCAGAAGCCCAACCGCCTGGCGTGATCGAGATCGACCGAATCGACCCCGATGCCCGACCTGACGATGGCCCTCGACGTCATACGTTCGAGAACCCCGGCAGTGAACTTGGGCCGGGAGCCGGCGATCACGACGTCGACCCCGTCGGTAACCTCGACGATGTCGTGGGGGGTGTCCCCCGACCCGACAACGATGGATACCCCTTCGAGGATCTCTCGTTCGATCGAGAGATCGGGATAACGAGTTCCGACTAACGCAACGGTGAACATTGTCATGACCCTATCACTGCAATCGATTGCAGCACAGCGATTAGGGCAACAAATCCAGGGTTTGTTTCAAAGCAGAACGAACGACCAGATCTTCTCGATCGGCCTATGGAAGAAGTACCTCGCGTCCAATTACTTTACCGTCAACCACGTTCTTCTGGAGCTGTTCGGCCGACTCAAGGGGGAACGAGCCAGAAATGATCGGCGTCAGCGAGCCGGCTGCCACCAGCTCGATCACCTCGGCCAGCTCGGCGGCGGAGACGTTACGAGAGCCCATGATCTCCCATTCGTTCCTGTAGAGGTCGCCGGGATCGATGGTCCACTGGGCACCGGTGTGCGAGCCAACGATGACCATCCGTCCGCCTTTGGCCAACGACGCCAGCGTCTTGGGCATGGTGGCCGGTCCAACCAGTTCAAGAACGCCGTCAACTCCCGCGTCAGAAGACCACCGCTTGGCGGCAGCATCGATCGGTCTGATCCGGGGATCCACAACTTCGGCGGCCCCCATCTTGCTGGCGGCAGTCAGTTTGGCCTGTCCAAGATCGACGGCCATGACTTCGGCGCCGAGCATCACGCCGATTTGGACCGCATGCAAACCCACGCCACCCCCGGCCCCGGTTACGATGAGTCGCTCCCCTGGCATGAGCTTCATTCGATATTTGAGCGCGTGATACGGGGTCCCGATGGCGTTGGCCAATATGGAACCAGCCGCAAACCCGATGCTCTCGGGCAGGGTCACCAGATTCCGGGCAGGCAGAACAACGTACTCGGCGTAGCCGCCCGGAGTCGCCACACCTACGTGGCCGCCGAAATTCTCGCAAATGGTTTCCCGGCCAGACCGACACCAACGGCATACGCCACACACGAGGTACAACGTGGCTGCCACTCGATCTCCGGCCGACCAACCCGACACTCCTTCGCCCGGGACCGCCACCTCGCCGGCAATTTCATGACCAAGAATGTGGGGCAGGCCGGCCCGCTCCCGCAAGCCTTTGCGAATCGCCACATCGAAACGGTCGACCGCACAGGCCCGCACCCTCACAAGGACTTGTCCAGGACCTGGTTCCGGAATGGGAACCTCTCGCAGGACCATCGGTCCGCCGAACTCTTCTATCACCATTGCACGCATCGTCGACATCGGTCGATCGTACCTCCGCCAATGACATCGCGCCGCTTTGGGGCGATTAGGTTGACAACCATGTCACTTGCACCTTCTGTTAAAACCCTTACCTGTTTCGACTGCGGCAATGAGCAGGACGCCCATCGACTCTCGACTGTCTGCTCCATCTGCGGCATGCCGCTGCGAGTAGACCTTGATCTCGGCACAATGACGCCTGCCGAGGTCATCGACCCGACTATCCAATCCATGTGGCGCTATGGCGCAGCCCTGCCGATCCGTCCCGAAGACGCCATCACCCTGGTGGAGGGCTGGACCCCGATTCTTGAAGTAGCCGACAATGTCTGGGTGAAGGACGAATCGCGCAACCCGACCGGGTCGTTCAAATCACGTGGCATGTCCATGGCAGTATCAGCCGCCGTTGCGCTCGGAGCCGGTCGCCTGGTGGCCCCTTCGGCAGGGAACGCCGCCGGTGCGTTGGCGGCGTACGGCGCAGCCGCCGGGGTGGGCGTGGTGGTTGCCATGCCGGCGGACACGCCCCGAGCCTTCATCGACGAGTGCAACCACTACGGAGCCAAGGTCCACCTCGTCGACGGGACGATTTCCGATGCCGGACGCTTCCTCGCCGAGAATCGTCACCCGACCGACTTCGATATCTCCACGCTCAAAGAGCCGTATCGCGTCGAAGGAAAAAAGACGATGGGCTACGAGTTGTACGAGCAGTTCGACGGGTCCTTGCCCGAAGTGGTCATTTACCCGACCGGGGGCGGAACCGGACTGGTTGGCATGTGGAAAGCCTGGAATGAGATGGAGTCGATGGGATGGATCGGGCCGGAACGGCCCCGGTTGGTGTCCGTGCAAACTGCCGGTTGCGCTCCGGTCGTGAAGGCGTTCGAATCGGGCGCCAAATACACCGAACCGTGGCCGAACGCAGTGACGTCGGCGTACGGGTTGCGTGTGCCAGGCCCGATCGGTGGCTTTATCTGTTTGCAGGCATTGCGAGAAACCAATGGAACGGCCGTCGCCGTTCCGGAAGAAGACATGAAGGCACAAACTTCGGCGTTGGCCGCGGCCACCGGGATCGATATCTGCCCGGAGGGGGGCGCCGTCTGGGCAGCGTACCTGCAGCTTCAGAAACAAAACTGGCTTACCGCCGACGACCGGGTGGTGCTGTTCAACACCGGCACCGGCCTCAAGTACCGGTAGGAACGATGCATGTAGAAGTCACCCGGGTACACGGCAAGCGTCTAGAAGTGACCGGAGCCGATGGTCGGATAATCATCGATGACCTGAGCGCTGACGGCGGACCAGGTGACGGATGGCGACCAACCGAACTGGTCCTGGCCGCCCTTGGAGGGTGCATGGTTGGGACCATGTTGAGCTTCGCGGCCGATCAGGGCATAGCGGTAGGCGATGTACGCATGGTGCTCGAAGACGAGGTGGCAAGTCCACCCAAAAGGATCGGAAGGATCAATATGACGATGTTCGTCGGAGGCGATGTGACAGACCGACAGCTCGAATCACTCAAACGAGTAGCTTCGAAATGCAAGATCGGCAACACGCTGGCGGACTCACCCGATCTGACCTTCGACCTGAGGCGAAGCCTATGACCCCGCTGGTTGACGGCAACTGGCTGGAGGCCCATCTTGGGGATCCCAACGTCGTAATCCTTGAGGTTTCGTTCTACGAACCGGCCAGAGCTTCTTACTTCCAAGCCCACGCTCCGGGGGCTCACTACGTTCAGTGGAAGGAGTTCTGCTGGCATGACACCGACCGCGCGTTCGCCGATCCGCAAACCATGGCCGACCGGTTGGCCGCCTACGGGGTAACGGACGAGTCGACCGTTGTGCTGATCGGTGACACGATCCAGTTTGCAACCTACGCCTACTGGACCATCACCATGGCGGGACTTGAGCACCTGGTGACCGTGCTTGACGGTGGCAGTGCCAGTTGGATCGAATCAGGTCGCCCCACGACTACTGACATCCCTCCCCAACCCCTGGCGGGCCGCGTCACACCGGGCACTGCCGATCCCACGTCGCTGGTCGGTCGCGACGATGTGCTCGTTCACCTCGATGATCCTGGACGGGTTCTCATCGACGTTCGATCACCCGAGGAATACCACGGCGAGCGGGTTTCGCCCCTCACCTCACCGTTTGATTATGGGGCCGAGCGCAAAGGCCGGATCCCCGGCGCCAGGCACCTGTACTACCTGGACCGCCTGCTCAAAGAAGACGGGACATTTAGATCTCCCGCTGACACGATCGCCGAATTCGAAAAAGAGGGGGCTACGGCCGACAAGGAAGTGGTGACCTATTGTCGACTATCCCATCGCGCATCCCTGGCCTGGTTCGCCATGACACGAATCGCCGGACAATCGAACGTCAAGGTCTACGACGGATCATGGACGGAGTGGGGATCCATCGTCGGCTTTCCTGTCGAACGGTAGCCCTGCCCGGCCCTACGTCTCGGACTGGCCTCCGGCCGGCAAGACTCGATTGGCGAAAGCCTCGCTTCGAGCGGCAAAGATGGCAGGCGGGATCCGTTTGAGCTCTTCCTCCGGGAAGACGGACAGGAGCTCCCAGGCCAGGTCCAGCGTCTCGTCGAGTTCGCGGCGCTCCTGCTGGTGGACGAACCGACGTTCGAACTCATCGGCGAACTTCAAGGTCCTCCGATCGGTCTCGTTGAGGCTTCCCTCGCCGACGACCGCAATAAGTCGTCTCAGGTCCCGCCCTTCGGCGTAGAGCGAGTAGACCTGGTCAGCGACCGGACGGTGATCGGGCCGGGTCTTTCCCTCGCCGACACAGGCGTTCATAAGCCGACTCAAGCTGGGGAGCACATCGACCGGGGGAAACACGCCGCGCCGGTGCAGGTCCCTCGACAAAACGATCTGGCCCTCGGTGATGTAGCCGGACAGATCGGGAATGGGATGGGTGATGTCGTCGTCTGGCATCGACAGAATGACCAGCTGGGTAACCGATCCCGGTCGGTCGTGCAGACGGCCGGCTCGCTCAAAGATCGAGGCGAGGTCGGTGTACATGTACCCCGGATATCCTCGCCGTCCCGGAACCTCCTCCCGGGCGGTAGCCACCTCCCGTAGTGCTTCGCAATAGTTGGTGACGTCCGTGAGAATCACGAGAACGTGGAGGCCGCGTTCAAACGCCAGAAACTCGGCCGTCGTAAGTGCCAATCGTGGCGTCAGCAGCCGCTCGATGGTCGGATCGTCTGCCAGGTTCAGGAACAGGACGGTCTGGTTGAGTCGGCCCCCTTCCTCAAGATGCCTCCGAAAGAAGCTGGCCTCCCGAGCCGTGGTCCCCATGGCTGCGAACACGACGACAAACTCGTCGTCCGTGGCACCGGGTACCCGGGCATGGGTGGCGATATCGGCGGCCAACTCACCAGCCGGCAGTCCGAACCCTGAAAAGATCGGAAGTTTCTGACCTCTGGCGAGCGTGTTGAGACCATCAATCGTCGAGATGCCGGTTTCGATGAATTCCGACGGATACCGGCGGGCAGCAGGATTGATGGGGAGGCCGTTGACGTCCCAGAACTCTTCCGGCATGATCGGCGGCCCACCGTCGATCGGTCGCCCTGACCCATCGAACATCCGCCCGAGCAGATCAAGGCCCACCCTCAGCCGGGAGCTGTCTCCCCCCAACCTGATGCGCGTGGTGGCCAGGTCGAGCCCCCGGGTCCCTGAATAGACCTCAATCACCGCCCGATCACCATCGACCTCAAGGACCTGACCCGAGCGAATCTCTCCGTCAGGGGCGACCACGTCAACAACCTCTTCGGCATGGACGCCTCCGGCATGATCGATGAACAACAACGGCCCTGAGACGTAGGTAACGGTGCGGAGTTCGACGGTGGGCAGGCTGAGTTTGTCGCTCATATCCCCACCTCCTCGTTGAGCCGGTTGATAAGTGACATGGCCTCCGCTTCGGCAGAATCGGGTGACCAGTATTTCATCCGGCTGAGTTCGACGAGCGCCGGAGCAGCCATCAGCGAATCAGGGTCGGCATCCTGAGAATTGGCGAGCCCGACCAGCAAATCGTGGGCATGGTGTATCACCGCCAGCATCCAGTACTGCTTGAGCAGGGGGCAATACGCGTCGATGTCGTCAAAGGCAGATTGTTGAAGGAAGTCCTCCCGGATCGTATGGCCGATACGGAAGGTGACCCGCTCGACCGGAGCGAGTACATCCGAGCCAAGCAGACGAACAATGCTGAGAATCTCTTCTTCTCGACCCAATAGTTCCATGGCCCAGGCCCGATGTCTTGACCAGTCCCGATTGACGTGGTCGTCGAACCAGCCATCGAGGGCATACAAGGTGTAGCTGCGGTTCCAGTGGATGGCGGGATAATGACGACGGCGAGCCAGATCTGGATCGAGCGCCCAGAACGTTCCTGCCAGGCGCAGGCTGTACTGGGTGACCGGCTCGGAAAAGTCGCCGCCCGGCGGTGAAACCGCCCCGACGACCGTCACTGACCCCTGGCGCCGGGGGGAACCGAGCGCCACGACCGCCCCGGCTCGCTCGTAGAACTCAGCCAGCCGCGACGGGAGGTAGGCGGGGTAGCCCTCTTCACCCGGCATCTCCTCGAGCCGACTCGAAACCTCGCGCAAAGCTTCCCCCCATCGGCTGGTCGAATCAGCCATGACGGCGACGTCATACCCCTGGTCGCGGTAATACTCGGCAATGGTGATGGCCGTGTAAATGCTCGCCTCGCGGGCAGCAACCGGCATATTCGAAGTGTTCGCTATGAGGATGGTCCGGTCCATGAGCGAAGCGCCAGTGCGCGGATCGACGAGCGTCGGGAACTCTTCGAGCACCTCCGCAAGTTCGTTGCCGCGTTCTCCGCATCCGACATAAACGATCACATCTGCGTCCGACCACTTGGCGAGCGTCTGTTCATGCACGGTTTTGCCCGTTCCGAAGCCGCCAGGGATCACGGCGCTACCCCCCCGGGCCACGGGGTAGAGCATGTCTACCACCCGCTGGCCGGTCACCAGTGGCGCGTCAGGATCGAGCCTGGTGGCGACCGGGCGCCTTCGGCGTACCGGCCACCTGGTCGTGAGCGGCACGGGTTCATCATCCACCCAAATGACCGGATCGGTGCTCTTGACCGCTCCCTCCGCCACTCGCGTCACGATTCCGGAAACTCCCGGAGGGACCAGAATTCGGTGTTCGATCGCCGGAGTCTCCTGCACGGTCGCGACGATGTCACCCGGCTCGACCCTGCCGCCAACCTCCACCGTAATGGCTACATCCCAGCCCCGCGGTTCCAGCGCCACAACGTCGATTCCACGGCGCAGGAAGGGTCGGCCGAACGGTCCGGTCTCATCTGCGGCCAGAGTGCGAAGTGGCCGCTGAACGCCGTCGAAGACCTGACCGAGGAGGCCAGGACCAAGTTCAACGCTGAGCGGGACACAGGTGTCAATGACCTCGGAACCGACTTGCAGGCCCCCCGTGGATTCGTATACCTGTATTACAGCGGTGTCTCCACTCAGCCGAATTACCTCTCCGATGAGGCGACGGCGTCCGACCCGAACCACGTTGTAGAGACGGGCACGATCCAGGCCGGTCGCCACGACCACCGGCCCGGCGACTCGCTCGACCCGACCGGTCGCCCACGCCGCAGGTGTTGTTGAAACCGGGACCGTCATGATTGATCCTCACCGAACGTTATGTGATAACCGATGGCCCGCTGGAGCCGTTCGGCAAGCCGAACCCGCCTTGCCTCATCACCCTCGACCTCGGCCCCAACCGGCAGCTCGACGACCACCGGAGAAACCGACCCCTGCAGCCTCCGTTTCAAATCAGCACTGAGGCCCTCGAACAGCGGCGCGTACACCGCGATCACTCCTCGTTCGCCGTCAAGGAGCAACCGACGGATCACTTGTTCAGCTTGGTCAGGTGTCTCCGAGACTGAGGTAGCAGCTCCGGCCAGCCGGAATCCCCCGGCGAGATCGTCCGGACAGACAACAACGAGGCGAGCCTGGCTGGTGGTCATCGCACCCCTACCAAGCGGTCGAACATATCTTCCCTTGCGAGATCATGAACAATGGCGCGCCCCACCAACCGGAGGTTCCTGGCTTCGGCTTCCTTTCGAATGATGAAGCCGAGCGGAACATCGATACCGAGCGGATCACCGAGTCGAAGTCTGGCTATCCCGGCCTCGGTCGCAGCATCATCGAGCTCCCGTTCCAACACCCAGAGTTCGCCGTGCTCGACCCAGGCGGCCAAGGGTCCGCGCCAGGTCACGGGCAGCAAGCCATCCAGCTTCGCGGCGACCTCAGCCCGATCGTCGAGCTCAACGAGCTCTGCCCACACTTGTTCCGACACTCGTCCGCCGGCCATTGCCAAGAAGGAGTCGGCGAGCGTCACCTCCCGGCCGGCCTGGTGGCGGCGCAAGGCGCCCATCAAGTTGAGGCGGTCTACGTCCTCATGGAGTAGGGACACAAGCGAATCGGCCGACCGGGCATCTGAGACAAAGTCCACGATGGAGTCACCAAAGGCACCATCAAGCGCAGCTTCCAGGACCGCAATATCGCCATTCTGGAGAAAGCCGGGCATGGCGTGGCGGAGTCGACGAATGACCGTCGGCGAAGGCAGCTGCCAAGCTGCCAAGAGGTCCACGGCTGCCCGAACGTCCTTTTGGTTCGCCAATTCACCGAGGGCGGCTTCATCAAGATTCCCCGCTGGCACAAGGAATGGCCCGAGAGCCTCACCATGGACAGGCTGATTTAGGGTCCGCAAAATGGTGCGGATATTCCGAACATCCCAGCGACTCTCGTAAAACCGGAGGCGATCGCGAATTTCACCCGAGTAGAAGGCAAGAACGTCGGCAAGTTGCCTGCTCAGGTGAATCCGGACCGCCTCATCAAGACGACGCAATCCACGATATCGGCCAAGCGCACTCTCAATCGCACGACCGTACGGACCGCCGGCCAAACCACCGAGCATTCCGTCGAGTGTGGCCGAGCTGAGCAAGCCGCGATAGCCATCCGCGTCCAGGAGCCTGCCTGCTCGCACCCGCAGGCGGGTGTTGCCGTACTCATACCCGATCACAATTCGGCTCCGCGCTTAGCCAGATCGGGAATCAATCGGACGGCCAGGTGTCGGAGCTCTCGCTCGGATCGCGCCAGCCGGGAGTCAAAAGTATTGCGAACCGCCCGACCATCCTCGGCCTCGATGTCGACACCCCCCAGGCACACCAACGAACCTTCCACACGCTCGGGGTCGACCCGATTCCCAATCAGTTCCTTCATGAGAAGCCGGTCAGCCTCCCGTACCAGAACCGTGGCATCGTCGTCACCGACGATTGCCACCGCTTCGG
>JAENVV010000196.1 GCA_016650365.1 Acidimicrobiia bacterium | reverse complement strand
CTCCGGCGGTTCGCTCGTTGAGCAGCGTTTTTAGTGCTCGTTGAGCGGCGCCGGTTGTGTGGTCAATCATGGTCTCAAGCATCACTCGATTGGCATCGATAATGTGTACGGGAAGTCGCTTTTTATCGATCCGGCTGAGCGTGCGACCGAGCAGGGCCATGGCGCCGCCTTGAATCGGCACGGAGCCGTGCCCACCCTGACCGCGCATCGTCAGGGTGAATTTCACGCTGACTCGTTCGGCGATCTGGATTGGGTAGAAGCGCACGCCTGCCACGGTTAGTGGAAACGCTCCGCACTCGCCGATGCCATATTTCACGCCGGCAAAAAGGTCTGGCCGTTCTTCGACAAGGAACTTGGCTCCCACAGTCCCTCCATCTTCTTCATCGGACAGGATCGCCAGGATGATGTCGCCGGCCGGCGGTTCGCCCAATTCGGCCAGGTTGACCATGGCGTCGATCATCATGACCACTCCGCCCTTCATGTCGAGGGCACCCCGCCCCCAGACGTAACCGTCGATGATTTCGCCGCCAAACGGGTCGTGACTCCACGGCTGATGGTTGGTTGGAACAACGTCGATGTGGGCATGCAGGAGGAGTGGCGGTGCTTCCCCGCGCCCGGGAATCCGGGCGATCAGGTTGGGCCGGGTGGCATCGTGGGCGACGATCCTGGTTTCGATGCCGGCTGCCTCCAGGACCTGTTCGATGTGCCGTACCGCGTCGTGTTCGTTACCTGGAGGGTTGGTCGTGTCGTAGCGAATGAGTTCCTGGAGCAGTGCCACTGGATCGGTCATGCGGGAACCTCGACCTCGTCGCGGAGTTGGGCGAACATGCGCAATACCTTAACGATGAGGGGAATCAAGATCACATTGGCGATGGCGAGGAACCGCAAGACGCCAACGATGCCGTATGCATCGGTGAAGCCAACAGCCGTTTCGCCAAGGCCGAGACCGATGTTCGACATGACACCGAGAATGGCGAACATCGATCCGGCGATCCGTAGGTCGGTGATATCCATGGCGAACGTGGCATACGTTGTCCATTGAAGCCCGACTGCAATGCCCCAAACAGCGGCAAAACCGACGATGGCGTTGGCGGTTCCGAGCGATGAGATGATCAGGCCTCCGCCTGAGACGGCGGCCAAGGTGATGAAGGCGGCGTTCCGGTGGCCGAGTTCTCGGACGATGGTGGCCACGCCCCAGGCGCCGACGACCATCCCGACTCCTTTGAGGGTTCCATAGGTTCCAATAAGCGCGCCGGATGCCTCGAATTGTTCGGATAGGTAGTAGGTCACGAGTCCGTCGATGCCCTGGAACACGGTCCATCCGCCGATGAGGAACAACCCGAACAGCATGTAACGCGGTTCTTTCAGGAAACGGAAGGCAGTCCAGTCGAAGGTCTGGTCAGGCAATCGAGTGGATGATTCGTGGACCCGTCCCACCTGCCACAGCGGGATGAGTAGCAACGCTCCGATGACCAGGAAGATGGGCTGGTATCCAACCCGGTCGACCATGAACCCGAAAACGGTGGACAGGGCGATGAGCCCGATCGCTCGTCCGCCGGTCATGTAGGCCTGCACCACCGAATGATCCTCTGGCTTCATGACGTCAACCGCGTAGGCATCGGCGGTTGTGTCGAATAGTGCCATCATGAAGGTTGCCGACAGCACGGCGGTGGCGAGGATTCCGAAGTTGGTCGAGGGGTCGACGAAATAGGCACCGAAAAAAGCCAATGCCGTCCCGACGAGACCTATCACCATGTACGGCACCCGGTAGCCACGTCCGAACAGGCTGAATCGGTCCGAGATGATGCCGTAGACGAACTTCAGGATGAAGGGGAGAATGGCGAGGCTGGCCACCAACGCGATGCGTTTGGTGTCGATGCCTTCGGAGGCCATGTGGGGTTTGAAGAAGTTCAGCTGATACGCCTGAATGACCCCTTGGACGAAGTAGAGCATGGTGAACATGCGCAGCAGTTGTTGGCGACTCAGCTGGTTTGTCAAAGCCCTGTGACAATAGTGAAACCGACCCGGGTCTGCCCCCAGGCCGCGGTGAAACTGTTGAGCTAGGGGTTGAGGGCGAGTAGGCCGGTTGTCGCGGTGGCGGTGCTGCTTGAGATGACCACGGTGGCTCTGATGGTCATCTGATACCCGGCCGGCTCAGAGATGAACGTGATGTCGAGTTGATGGGTGCCGGTCCAGGTATTGGGGAACTGGAATGTCACGACCTTCTCGGCGATGTCGTCCGCGATGACCACCGGCTTGACGACGACACCCAGCTTTGTTCCGTTCAATTTGGCCTCGGTCCGCACCTGGTTACTCATGAAATTGTTGCGATCGACGGTTCCCACCTGAGACCACGGTCCGGTCAGGAAACCTTCGTCGAAGTAGAAGAATTGGCCCTGGGCGATCGTAATGGTCGTCAAGCACGTGGTACCGCCTGCGAATGTACATCCATCGTCGGCGGCAGCCTCGGCAATAGCGAGGTCGATTCCGTTCGTGGTTGTGCCCCTGGCTGGCACTGGCAGCCTCACGTAGGGCAGTCCCCGTGTGAGAAAAGCGGCCATCTGGCCCCTGGTGACCGGGCTATTAGGGCAGAACGTGTTGGTGTTTCCGCATCCTTTGGTGATGCCGGCGGTGGCGAGTTTCTCGATGTCGTTTTCGAAGATCGAACCGTTGTCGTCTGTGAAGTTTATGGCGGGGTCTTGGGCCGTGAGCTTCAGCGCTCGGACGAGGAACGCCGCCATCTCTGCTCGGGTTACCGCCCGGTCGGGGCAGAACGTGTTGGTGTTTCCGCATCCTTTGGTGATGCCGGCGGTGGCGAGTTTCTCGATGTCGTTTTCGAAGATCGAACTGTTGTCATCTGTGAAGTTGATGGCCGGATCCTGGGCAGTCAGTCCGAGTGCCCTGACGAGGAAGGCCGCCATCTGTCCCCGGGTAACGGGGCTGGTGGGACAGAACGACGTGTGTTGCGAGTTGCAGCCTTTGGTGACCCCGACGGCGGCGATTGCCTCAATGTCGGGTTCAAAAATGTTGCCGTCGTCATCGACGAACGTCCCACCGGGTGGGATCGCCGCCGCGCTCGCCGGAGCTGCGAGTAGCCCCAGAATGAGAAAAGCGAGGATGAGTCGACGCATCGGGTCCCTGACGTTGCTGGGGAAAATCTACACGACTGGGGTAATTGTACGTCTAGGCCCAGTGATTGGAGAGCAGGTCCAGAACGTAGGACCATGCTTCGGCGAAGTACGCCAGGTAGTCGTCCCAATCGGTGCCGGTCAGAAAGCCGGTATGGACGAGGCGGACCCGGGTGCCTTCATCGGCGGGACGAAACGTTATTGCCACCCAGGTGTTCGATGAGCGCAACGGGAGAGTTGGGGGAGCGTTCCAGGTAAAAGACAACAGCTCGCCCGGAACATATGACAGGATCTTGCAGCCCTCTGAGCCGCGCAATCCCGCCGGTAGGTCCGTTGTCATCATCAGCTCGAAGGGTCCGCCGATTCGTAGCTCGATATTGGCATCGGGGACCGGCCACCACTTCTGAAGGTCTTCCTTTGACGTCCAGGCTCGCCATACCTCTAAGGGCTCTGCCAGCACGGTCGTTTCCACTTCCAGAGCCCGAAGCTCGGACCCTGATCCCGGGATGGTGGACGTATCGATCATGCCCTTAATATATATTCTGATCTAGCCGGAAGCCCGGGTTCGCCGGAGGATTGGGTCGGCGGCGGCCAGCACCCGGTCGGCCGCTCCCAGGACCAGTCCGGCGGTACCGGGTGTCTCGGAGTCAACCAGGTTGCCCATCACTTTGAGCGTGATGTTGGCGATTGCCTGGGTGCCGACCGCCAGTCGAAGACCTGAGTTGAGTATCCACGGATGACCGATAAGAAATGAAAACCGGCGCCCCGTCCTAAGGAAGCTGTCGAAGCGTTCACCGATGAGCGCGTCGTAACGTTCCGGTGCGGTAACCGGGTCGGCGACAAACAAGTCGGCGGCCAGCATGCCTGATTCGAGCCCGTAGTCGATACCTTCGCCGTTCATCGGGTTGATGAGCCCGGCGGCGTCACCGATGGCCACCCAACCCGGGCCGTGTCGGCGTTGGGTACTCATGGGTAGGCGCCAGGCGCGCGGCTTTTCGAGATACGGCCCGATCTCCCACTCCTCGCGGACCTGGTCGTAGTAGAGGTCGATGAGGGTGTTGAGGTTGAGTCCTTTGAAGCCTTTCATGGTGTTCAACGCGCCGACGCCGATGTTGACCGTGCCGTCACCGGCTGGAAACATCCACCCATAGCCGGGGACCGAGTTGTCGTTGCCGTCCTTCATCGTTAGGCAGGCTTCGAGATGTCGGTCGGCGTGGCGGGGCGACTCGACGTAGCTGCGGATGGCCAGGCCGAACGGCTCGCTGGCGACCTTGGTAGCGCCAACCATTCGGGCCACCTGACCCGGTGCGCCCGCAGCGATGACAACCAGGTCTGCCGCCCAGCGTTCTTTGCCGGCATCCACACCGGTCACCCGGTCACCGTCGATGACCGGCAGGGCCTCGGTCTCCCAGATGATCTCAGCTCCGGCTTCGGCGGCGGCGTCAATCAAGGCGGCGTCAAGTCGACGCCGCGGCCAGACCGCCCCATGTGAGGGGAATCGGGCGGTGGCGGGCCAGTCGAGTTCTCGTCTGGTCGAGTTGGCGATCATCCGGAGCCCATCAATGTGATGGGCGTCGGTCATGTCGATCTTGAGTTCGTTGAGGGCGCCGACCGCTCGAGGTGTGAGACCATCCCCACAAACCTTGTCACGTCCGTAGGCGGCCTTGTCAAAGACCACTACCGAAGCGCCGAGACGGGCAGCCTGGATCGCCGCGGCTGCACCGGCAGGTCCGGCCCCGATCACGGCGATATCTACGGTCTTCATGGGTTCGATGTTATCGGTCAATCATCCGAACCCAACATCGGGTTTGGTGCTAGATGGGAAGCTGCCACAAAAGAGTTGGCCCGGTCGGATGACCGGGCCAACTCTTCAATTGCTTGTCTTGTTCGTACTGTTGGTTACAGCGTGAACGCGTGGAGCATGGACGTTTCCGCCAGTGCGTGCCAGGCCTGTACCGAGTCGCGGAATTCACGCCACGGACCCAGGATGTCGTTGAACCGGCCGTCAGCCGCCGCGGTTTCGTCGAGTACCTTCTCGAAGTCGGTCTTGAACGCAGTCAGGACGTCGTCGGGAAACTGTCGGATCTCGGCCACTGACATAACTTCGGCCAAAGCTGCCGAGTTGAGCACGTCGTACTTGGCCATGGTGCCTACGTTGGCTGCTTTGGCGGCGTTTTCGACGGCTGCTTGGTACTCCTCTGGCAGGGCGTTCCACGTGTCTAGCGTTATGACTATCTCCAGCGTCGAGCCTGGCTCCCACCACCCCGGGTGGTAGTTGTAGACCTTCGTGCCAAGCTGGCCTAGGCCGAGGATGAGGTCGTCGTATGGTCCAACCCACTCGGCCGCATCGATGGCTCCGGTTTCAATCGAAGCCACGATCTCGCCGCCCGCCACCGTCACCTGTTCGGCGCCGAGGTTGTTGAACGTCCGTCCGGCCAGACCCGGGATTCTCATCTTGAGTCCCTGGAGGTCGGCGACCGAGTTGATCTCCTTCGTGAACCAGCCACCCATCTGCACGCCGGTGTTACCGGCCGGGAACTGGATAAGTCCGAAGTCCTCGGCGTAGAACTCCCGAAGCACGTCGAGTCCGCCGCCTTCGTAGAGCCACGCATCCTGCTGGCGGGACGTGAGGCCGAACGGTACGGCGGTCCCGAACTGCATGGCCGGGCTCAGGCCGACGTAGTAGTACGAGGCCGTGTGTCCGGCTTCGGCGCCACCGTTCTGCACGGTTGGCAACACTTCGAGCCCACCGACGAGTTCGCCGGCAACCCGGGGTGTGACCTTGAACTTGCCGCCCGTCATTTTGAGCATTTCGTCGGCGAAGATCTGGGCTCCGGCGCCGATCGTTCCGATGAGGGAACCCGGCCAACTGGTTGGCATCTGCCATTCGACTTCGGGCAAGTCGGATTGTGACAGGATGACTTCGGTGATGTCGGTCGTGGCCGTGGCTAGCGTCGTAGCGGCTGTGTCGTCCTTGGTCGTGCAGGCTGCCAGGAGCGATCCTGCGGCTGCGAATCCGGCCACGCCAACGCCGTTCCTGATGAACTGACGTCGACTGACACTGGAACGTTCCTTGTCCAGGTCGATGTGGGCCTCTTCGGGGTGCATGTTGTCCGGCATATCGCTACTCCTCCAGTAGTCGATCATTTTTTAGCATTTCGTTCCGCTTTATGTCCTCGATTGCTGGGATTCTGAATGGCGAGTCGCGGAGGTAACCACGGCTCGCAGATGGCAGTGAACGTGTAACTCTCCTCCAGGTAGTCATCGATGTCATCCGCTCGGAACGAAAAGGTCGAAAGATGTCTGAACAATCGCGGGGAAAACCGCCAGGATGACGAGCGTCACACCCTGCAAGACCATGAAAGGAATCGCTCCTCTGTGAATGTCGGCCGTCTTGACCTCCGGCGGCGCCACGCTTTGTAGATAAAACAGCGAGAACCCCACTGGCGGCGATATGAATGCCATGTTCAGGTTCACGGCCATCAGCACGGTAAACCAGATCTTCTCCTGATTGGTGAATCCAAGTGTGTCCATGGCCGGCAGAAAGATGGGGACGACGATGAAGGTGATTTCGAGGAACTCGAGGTTGATGCCGAGCAAGAACACGGCGACCATAGCCACAACGACAAAGCCGGTCTTGCCGCCTCCGATGTCGGCCAGAAAACTCGCCGTGGCATCCGACCCGCCGAGTTGGAGGAACATGAGTGAGAAGAATGACGAACAGAACAGCAACGTCATAACGAGAATGCTGATATTCGCCGTGGATTTGGCAGCTTCTCGGAGTGCTTTTGGAGTCAGCCGCCAGTGCGGAACGATGTGGTCGGCACCCGCCCGGATGAGAACCTTGTCGAACAGGTAGGCGAGACCCGCCAGGGTGAGGGCGCCGAACACTCCGACCGCTCCGGATTCGGAAGGCGTGGCGATGCCCTGGAAGATCGAGAAGAGCACCCCGATGATCAACAGGATGATTGGCACGACCGAAAAGAGCACCTCAAGGGCCAGGACTTTTCCGGTCAGGGTCCGTTCCTCGGCCGGCATGGCCGGACCGGTTCCAGGGCGAAGGTACGAGACGCCGATCGCATAGGCGGCGTACAAGGCACTGAGGATGAGCCCCGGTAGCAATGCCCCGGCGAACAACCCGAGAATGCCCACCCCCATTTGGGAGGCCAGCAAGATGAGCACCAGGCTGGGCGGCAGTAGCTGAGCCAGGGTTCCTGAGGCGGTGATGACACCGGTGGCGAGCTTGTGGTCATAACCGAGACGGATCATGGTTGGGAGTGACAGCAGGCCCATCACGATCACCGTGGCGGCCACGACTCCCGTGGCGGCCGCCAGCAACGTACCGACCAGCACCACCGCCGCAGCCACTCCGCCCTTGATCGGGCCGAGCAGCATGCCGATGGCTGTGAGCAATCGCTCGGCGAGTCCGGATCGTTCAAGGATCGCCCCCATGAGTACGAAGAAGGGAACGGCCAAGAGGGTGGAATCCGATACCGCCCCGAACCATCGGGCCGGCAACACGTCGAGGGTGCCTGGATCGAAGGTTCCGGTTATCGCTCCAAGAAAGGAGAAGAGGAGGGCAGTGGAGGCGAAGGAGAACGCGACGTTGTAGCCAACCAGAATCAGCGCCAGGAATATGACGAACATCGCCAGGGCCAATGCGACGCCGAGATCCACTACTCGATCCTCACTGGCGCTTTTTGGGCAGCGATGCCGGCAAGGTCCTCGCGTCCCATCAAGACGAGGATCTGCTTGATGATCTCGGCAACAATCTGGGTTGTCATGAGGAAGAACCCGAGAAGGATCATCAGCTTGATCGGTCCCCGGGGGAGGCCGCCCGCATCGGTCGACTGCTCCCAGATTTTCCACACTTGCCAGGTCGACCATGATCCGTTGAAGGACCGGCCCATGCCGGCCAGCGACCAACCCCACAGGGTCCTCATGGCAACGACGAGGAATGGCAGAAAGAGGAAGACGTGCACGACCAGGTCAAGTTTTGCTTTGGTCTTGTTCGTGAAATCAGCCCACCAGAAGTCGATCCGGGGGTTGACACCTTCGCGAACTCCGTAGTTCAAACCGAGCAGAACGAGGGCACCGAACAGCATCCATTGGAGGTCGAAAACTTCGCCGATGATGATGTCGCGTTGAATGAATCTGGCGATGTAGCGGGTTACGACACTGACAAATCCCAGCACGAACACCGCCCAGACGAGAATCCAGGCGGCCTTCCCGGTGGCGGTAGTCACTGCCTCTATACCGATCCTGAGGTGATAAAGGAGGCCGGCAATCCCGCCAGGGACGTCGAGTGGTTTCGCTACCTCATGGCGGGTGAAGACCTCCAGCAGTTCTTCAGCAGCTGAGGTGATATCGGTCTTCGAGCCTTGATCGTCCAAATCGGTCTCTCCCCGAGTGCGTCGGCAACCGCGGCCACCATACAAGAATTGGGAGTTCCGCGGGCCCAATTCTGCGTACCATGTGTTTCGTGCGAAATGCCCCACTCGCGGTGGTGGCGACGATGTTGGTCGGGTTGGGAGCAGCTTGCGGCCCGGGCGATCCTCCCGCCATCGACGCCGGCGCCCTCCCCCTGGTCCCCGCTCAGCGCGCGGTGACCATTGAGACGACCGGGTGTGGCCTGGCAGCCGACCGAACCGGGTCAGGGGTGGCGATCAGCGATGGTCTTGTGCTCACCGTTGCTCACCTCGTCGTCAAAGCCGACGAGGTTGTTGCGAGGGTGGGCGATGGCGATCCGATGAGTGCGGTTGTTGTGGCCGTCGACTTGAACCTCGACCTGGCCCTCTTGCGAGTTCCACCGAATGGGGTCTCGTCGGTCGATACGTCTTCGGTTGGCACCGGATCCGAAGGGTTCATCGTCGGCGGCGCGACATCCGGGACGGTCCCCTTCGTTGTCAAACAAATGGTGAGTTTGTCCATCGAGCAGATTCTCGGGTCAGATCGGCATAGCCGGCTGGGATATGAGCTCGAGGCGGCAACCGCCAACGGAGATTCAGGGGCCGGTGCGTACGACGTTCACGACCGGATGATCGGGATTGTCTTTGCCACCAGCGATGGTGGGGCATCGACCTGGATTACCGCCAGCGCCGAAGTTGAGAAGTTCCTGGCGGGTCACGCGTCGGATAGCGCACCGATGGCGTGCGATCCGGCCGCCTCCCGGCTCATGCTTCCTTGACGGTCAGATTGCGGCGATGACCCGCATGGAGCGCTCCGAGCTTTTTGGCACCGTGTACGTCAATCCTTCAAATGCCCACGTCGTGGCCAGCATGTTGCCATCGACCATCGTGAGGGGAGTGCGGGTCGGATAGTCCTCAGTTATCGAGCGGGCAACCTGGCGGATTCTCGATGCCTTGCAAAGGATGAGCCGTCCGGGCGTCCTCGCCAGAACTCGATATTCGGTGGTCGAGTAGATGGCGATGGCCGCCGCGCCAGCCCCGAACCCGAGACGTGACGGCCACTCCTGCCATCCCACGGAGGCGGCTATTGCGACCAACGCAACGAACGCCAGCCCGCCGTACCAGAGCATGTATGGGTGCCGCCGCCACATGTAGGCGGCATCCACGAGTGATTCGCCTTCGTTGAGCAGTCGAGCGACCGAGCGGAGCAGAATGGCATGGCGCATGGATGGCGAGTGTACGCCAAGCCACCAGGCTCCGAATTGCCACGCTAGAATCACAGGGTTGTAATTCAAGGAGAGAATTGATGGCCCTGGCGATGGATACCGACCTGCTGCCCGCAGCCGCGCTGGCCTGCGCAGACGCCTACACGACCCATGGTTCGTCGATCATCATCAAGGATCATCCGTTCGTTACCGTGTTTTCCGACGAAGACACGGCCGAGATCATCATCGAGGACGAGGCTTCCATCGAGCGAGCCATCGGGTATGTTGCCCAAATCGCCGAGGTGTGGAACGTGGTGGTCATTCTTCCTGCCGCCCTGGCGGGGACTGGTCATCGACTGTTGCGGGGCCGGTTTCACAACGTACGCCTCCAGGTTTGGTGGGCCGAAGCTGACCGTGTCTGTTTCGGTCGGGTTGAGGTTCCCTAGCGTTTCGCTCCCGGTCGTCGTAGCCTGATCTCATGCCGCCGCCGCTCTATGTTCAGAACGTCATCGCTTTTGTTTGGGATTACGACCGAACCCTGATCCCTGGGAACCAGCAGGATCCGATCTTCGAGGAGTACGGCGTCGACGCCGGAGAGTTTTGGGCTGAGGTTGAGGGCCTTGTCGACTATTACGCAGCCCGCGGGGTGCGAGCGTCCCGGGACCTTGTATATCTCGGCCATATGATCACGTACGTCGAGAACGGTCTGTTTCCTGGTCTCACCAGGGCCAAGCTGGCCGAATTGGGAAGCCGCGTGGAACTCGCTCCGGGTATTCCAGAGTTCTTCGCTTCGACCCGTCAACACGTCCAAGAGAATCCCGGCTACGTGAAGGAAGGTATCTCGGTTGAGCACTACGTCGTGTCGACAGGAATCGTGCCGATGATTCTTGGCAACAAGATCGCCGATCAGATTGATGGCGTTTGGGCCAATGACTTCATCGAACAACCTGCCCCCCTGGCTATCTCGGCCACCTCGACATTGCACCTTCTGACGTGCCGATCAGCGGACTTGGATACACGATGGACAACACGGCCAAAACCAAGGCCATCTTCGAGATATCCAAGGGTGTGAACAAGAACCCGTCGATCAACGTGAACAGTCGGATGTCGGAGGAGCAGCGCCGGGTCCCGATGCGCCACATGATCTATGTCGCCGATGGTCCGTCGGATGTTCCGGTGTTTTCGATTCTCAATGCCAACGGTGGCAAGACCCTGGGGGTTTACACGACGGAACCCGCCAACAATTTCCGCCAGGTAAAAAGCCTTCAGGAACAAGGCCGGATCCAGGGGATGGCCAAAGCCGATTTTCGACCAGGGGAAGCGGCCTACTTGTGGCTGATGGACAGCCTCGATCAGATCGCCGACGAGATCGTCGCCGCTCGTCGGGCCGCCCTATCCCAGATCCCCCAACCCCCCGGCCACGTCTAACCCAGTTGCTATCTGTCCTCCCGACCCGGTTGGCGCGGCGTTGTCGTCGGTCCCCCAGCGGAACGTCCGGGTGTTGTCGGTCCCCCCAGGACCGTAGGTCCGTCCGGGGGGAAGGGTCCCGTCCTCGTGGAGGATGGGTAGGGTTGGTTGACCTTCCACTGCATTCTGGCGGTCGGTCCCCCCAGCGCCGGACTGTCGGCTGGTGCCTGGTGCTAGTCGCGGAACAATTCGGTCATCGGGACGAACCCATTCGGGCTTTCCGCGTATGAGCGGATGGCGAGGACCGGTTGCTCGGGGGTGGCGGTAACGAAGTCGTTGATCGTCTTGGTGAAGTCGGGTCCGCCCGGTGCGGCCAGGACGACCAGGTCTCCGGTTCGAATCTGGGTGTCTTTGGGCAGTGGGGATTCGACGGGTCCCGGTCCGTGGATCCACCAGGCGGCTATTTTGGTTGAGTAGCTGCGACCGATCCGGATGGCCAGGTCCCGGGCGGCTCCGATCTCGACGGGCGATGCCCCTTTGACTTCGACAACCAGCACCCGGTCGAACGTCAGGATGGGGAGGTAGGCGACGACGACCGGTGCCGGAACCCGGCTGACCACGTCGTCGACGACCGATCCGAGAACGGTACGTCGGGCAGCGGATGTTTCGGTCCATCCGATGAGTACCACCGACGCTCCGGTCTCGAGGGACGCATGGGAGATACCGCGCACAATGGACGCGTCGATCCGCACCATTCCGGCCGATTCGGCGCCGAAGCTCGCTATGAACCGTTCGGCTGTCCCTTGTATTTCTCGTCCCTTTGCCACCGATTCGGCGTCGCGTGTGGTCACGACGTGCAGCGGTGTGACGGTTCCGGCGTCGGCTCGGGCCAGCATGAGCGCCAGTTCGATGAGGCGGTCAGTGCCGTCGAGTCGGGCGACGGGCACGAGCACTTGTCGCCCGAGTTTTGATGGCGAACTGGAAGCGTCAACGGGAATCTTGTCGGCGGATCGCCCCGCTGACCATGAGGCAACGATGATCGTGGCCAGGACGACGAGCAGCGTTGCGTTCACGGCGGTCTCGTCGATGATGCCCACCCGGAGACCGACAATGGCAGCTGCGAGGGTTCCGGCCGCCTGGGCGACCGACAGCGAGAACATCACCTCGATGTGCGCCCTGTCGAACTTGAAGAGCTGTCCGGTGATCCAGGCGGCGCCGTATTTGGTGACGATGGTGACCGCGGTGAAGACACCGGCGAGAAGCAGCGTGCGAGGGTCGGTCACCGTGGACAGGTCGACGAGCATGCCGACGGACACGAGGAAGATCGGGATGAG
>JAENVV010000195.1 GCA_016650365.1 Acidimicrobiia bacterium | reverse complement strand
TCAGCAGGAGAATCTTCAGGTCCGTTGCTAATGAGACCTGATCCAGATACTCCAAATCCACGGCCGTCGCCTCGAACATGAGGCCCTGGCGCTGATCAGAGATTTGCCATATTCCGGTGACGCCCGGCTTTACGACATGGCGACGGTGCTGCCAATCCTCGTATTTGGTCTCGACGATTTCGACGAGTTCGGGACGAGGCCCGACCAGGCTCATCTGGCCGAGCGCCACGTTCCAGAATTGGGGGATCTCGTCGATGCTCCACTTACGGAGGAAATCACCGAGAGGGGTTACCCGCGGATCGTTGTGTGACTTGTGGACACGGCGTCGGTCGGGGCCGGAATAAGCGGCCTGTATGGTCCGACTGTCGGGCAGCATGGTGCGGAACTTGTATACCGTGAACGGTTGGCCGTGTTTTCCTACCCGCTGCTGGGTGAAAAGGGCAGGGCCGCCCATGGACGCCCTGATGGCCACTACTACGACGGCCACGATTGGCAGTATGAGCAAAGTCAGGATGAATCCCCCGACCCGATCGACCACCGGTTTGACATAGTGCTCGTAGGTACCTGGAACGCGCGCCACGGATAGGTTGGCGCGTGTGTCTGAAGGATTTTGGTCCTGATGCCCTGTTAGCGAAGCCGTATCAGCAACTGCCGATACCCCCACGCCGACCGCCCGGTCAGCCATTATTGTGTACTCCCAGTTTCCCCCGGGCCGCCCCCTCGCGGCCTTCGCATCCCCTCTGCCTGAGGTGATCAGCGTTCACTCACCACTCGCAGTGGTTTCCACCATAACCCTATGGCGACCGTTGTGCAATGGAGATTCCGCTGCCAGCGAGGGAAATGGACCAATTAGGGTCGTTCGACCCATGTGGAAGGCTGGCTGGGACCGTCACGAGGGTCAGTAGGGTTGGGGAGACTCGAAAGGAATCGATTGGCCGAAGGAACCTCCAGGAAGGGCTTGCGCCTATTCGGCATCCCGATCCGCATGGGAGCGTCGATCTGGACGTTCGCCATCCTGGCCTTCTGGATTGCCTCCGGTTCGTCCTACTTGTGGCCGTTCGTGGCAGTGGTTGGCGTGGTCGTCATCGTGCACGAGTTGGGTCATGCCATCGAGATCCGCAGAGTCGGTGGCGACCCGGTGATCACCTTCGAAGTGTTGGGCGGCCATACGACCGGCATGCCGTCCGGCGTGCCGGAGTGGCGCAACATATGGATTTCAGCGGCCGGGATTGTTTACAGCTTGGTCTTCCTGGGGGTCGTTGCGACAGTTTCCTACCTGGTCGGCGATTCGCTCCCTCCCGTAGTGGCTTCGGTTTTTTCGGCGATGGTGATCCTCAATGCGGTTTGGGCGGTCATCCAACTCCTACCGATTGGAACAGCGGACGGATCCCATATTCTCGAATCCATCTATAGGTTGCTCAAAGTCCGCCGCATCCAGCATTGGATGATCGCCTCGGTGGTCGTTACCGCCCTGGCCGTTGCGCCGTTTGCCTACCGATGGGGCTACCTGGCGGTGGCCTACCTCGCCTACCTCACCTTCACCGACGTGCGGCGGCGGCTGACGGCAATTCGCTTCGAGTCCGACGATGCCGAGGGCTGGAATGCCGAAATCGACACACTGTGGGCCGCTGGCCAATATGACGAAACCCTTCGCCGACTCGAAGAAATCGAGGCCAACGCCAAGACTCCGAACTATCGCAACTGGGCGATTGAGTCACGGATGGAACGATTGGCGAGGCTGGGAAGGCACTCCGACGCGCTGGGCCTGTCCGATCAGTATCCCGACGTTGGTGATGTCTGGACCCGCGTCCGCCTGTATTCGGCCGCCAACGATCTGGCAGGAGTTTTGAGAACCCTTACCGCCGTGTCCCACCAGCCCATTGGTGACATGCTGACCGAAACCCCCTGGCTTCGGTCGGTGGTGTTCGGGGTGGCTGGCGAAATGCGAGGTAATCCCACCCCGGCCTGGGAGGTCATCAAACCGTTTGCGGGTGACCTGGACTACGTCGGGTACATGTCGACGTGGTGGGCGGCACGGGTGAATCGTAATTCCTGGGTGGCTGAAGCACTCGATGCCGTTGCCGTCCCGCTGATCGGCGACGGTGCCCCCGGGGAGCTGCAGGCCTACCGCGATCGGCAACCTCGAGCCTTGAGGGACCTGGCTGAACTGGTCGGGTCAACCGATTCGATGACCCGGCGGGCCGTGCTCGCCACCCTCTATCGAGACGAGCAGGCCGAAACAATCCTGGCGGCCTCGTGGCAGCCGACCCCGACCCTGGCCGTCTCGTTGAGCGAACTCCAGGTCGTTGCATTACGCGACAACCAGTTTGCTATCTCTCTCGAGGCCGGGAACCGTTTCCTGGCGCTCGGACCGACCGACGAGCGGGTTGCCGGTATGGCGCGGATCAACCTGGCGTACGCTCAACTGGGCCTTGGCAACCCCGAAGCTGCCTTGGACGAACTGGCCAAGGTTCCGGCATCCCTGATATCGGGTCTTGCTACCGACGATGAGCTGGCTCCTCTGCGAGATCATCCCAGGTTCAAAACGTTGGTGTCGGCCACGGCGATGTAGCCGCAAATGGCCGCCGGAGTGGGGGAGTTTGGCTGCTGAATCTTTTTGATCTTTCCGCGAACAATCGTTGCCTCTCGTGCGTCCTAGGCGCAACAGAGGATGGAGACGTTGAGAATTGTGACTGAACCCAATCGAGCAGTTCGAGGGCTGCGCCCCGGGTCCTTCGAAGACTTCTTCCAGCTACAGCACGATGCTGTGTGTCGGCCGCTGAGCGTTTCGCTACGGGATGCCGGGTTGGCCAGGGAAGCCACCGACGAAGCCTTCGTGCGAGCCTTCGAGCGGTGGGAAACCGTCAAGGACTACGACAATCCCACTGGCTGGGTGTACCGGGTGGCACTTAACTGGGGCAGGTCCCGGTTGCGTCGTCGCAAATTCGAAGTGGTGGGAGCCGTCCCCGAACGCGGTGCTTACCGGTCCGGCTTTGATCCGGACCTTGATCAGGCTCTCGCAAAGCTGCCGCTTGACGATCGGGCCATGGTCGTACTCAAACACCTGGCCGGATGGACCTACGAAGAAATCGCCGAGGCGCTCGGCATGAAAGCCGGCACGGTCAAAAGCCGCCTGCACCGCATTCTTTCCGATCTGCGAACCGTTTTGGAGGTCCGCTCATGAATCTCGAAAAACTCCTCGAACAGCACTTGCAAGCTTCGGCGGCCGACCTGCCGCCCTATCTGGCCGACGTTGAAGCCATCAAGGCTCGCGGTAATCGCCGCCGGTTTGCCACCCGATTCATGGTCGCCACCGGCGTCGCCGCGGCGATTGTCGTGACGGTGGCGCTGGTGACGTCGTTCCCGCCACCAGAACCTGATGTGGTTCAGCCAGCACCTACGCCGACGACCGTGCCGACGACCGTGCCGACGACCGTGCCCACGCAGCCCGACGTCCCGGTGGCTGGCACGACCCTCGAAGGTGCTGTGGCGTTCTTCGGTGAGGAAGGTCTTACCCTCCAGGCTGAAGGGGTCGAACGCCTGATCCCGGGTGATCAGTATTACGAGTCCATCTACGTGGCGATTTCCGACGGTGCCGGCGGGTTGCTGTTTCAACACGGCATCGCTCCGCCTCCCTGGAATCAGGACAGCATCATGCGTTTGGCTGCTGGTGCCAGCTCACCCGAGTTGGTCGTGCCGGCTGACGACTCAGGTCCGGGCGAGTCGCGACTGATCCTTGGGTTGGTTGATGGGGGATTCGCGTTCGCCGACTACACCCCAGTGGGTGACGAGATGCGCTTGACCGTTCACATCGCTGCAGTTGATGGCTCCAGTTCACGGGTGGCGCTCGATGCGTCGTTCCCCCTCTCCGTGGTGTCAACGGAACTGGTGGCCGCACAAGGGAATCGGATCGCCG
>JAENVV010000194.1 GCA_016650365.1 Acidimicrobiia bacterium | reverse complement strand
TGTCCCGACCAAGGGCGAGCGTTGAGGCTTGTCGGTCGAAGGAGCTGAGCACCTTGGACAGCGGATAGAACTGGGTGTCGGAGCCTCCCACTGCGTTCAGTTCGTAATCCTTCAGTTCTCCAAGGGTGAATCCATTTACCGATTCGGCCTCGGCGCCAGACGTTACGCCTTTCACCAGGATGCCCGAGAGCCCGGCGATCGCCACCACGATGACGACCGGGAACAGCAGGATCGCGATAAACCCCAGTACGATGTTCTTCATCCATCTCCCTTGCGCCGGGCGAAGCCTACTTCCGTGACCACACGCCGTCGATATAGCCCGATTGCAACGTTTACCTGACGTTCAGTTTGTGGATCGTATGCGGTAACTTGGAAGTTCTACGTTCCTGGCTGAGTAAAAAAACCGGTAGAGTGGCAACCTGAGTAGATGCGCAAAGATTCGGCTGTCGATGCTTAGGATGAGATTGAGGACGATCAGCATGAATCTGGCGACGCGCTGTGAGGTGGACAGCAACGGCGACGATGCATGGCCAGGGCTTTTGTCACACGCCCCGACGTCGCACTGATGAGCGAGCCTGCTTCGGCATACGATCTCATCGCCACGCTGCGTATAGAGGAGCTCATGACAGAGCTGAAGCCCGAGTACCCGATCGGCGTGGTCACGCACAACACGCGGCAAGTGGCGTGGGCATCGGATCGAGCGGCGTTTTTCAACGCCGTGGTGGCTGAAGACGGTCATAGGACCGGTCGTCTGGTCGAATACGGTGACATGCCTACCATCTTTACAAATCCTCGCCAGAAAACGCCAGAGGACTACATCACGGGAAGGTTCGGATGAACGATCAGAGGCACGGCTTTCACGAACAACTCGAGGACATGGTCGGTGAAGTGGTTTCCATGGGCCAGTACGCCCGTGACATGGTCCAGCGGGCGGGTCAGGCGCTTGTCAGTCGGGACGGGCTCGGGGCTGAACAGGTGATCAAGGATGATGACCCGCTTGACCTGCGGTTCTTAAAGCTGGAAGAAGCCTGGCTACAAACCATGGCCCTCCAGACACCGGTAGCGGGCGACTTGAGGGTCATGTCGGTGGTTCTACACAGTGGCCATTCCGTTGAGCGCATCGGCGACCAGGCAGTGAGCACCGCCGGGGCGGTTCGAGCGACCATCGGGATGCCATCCCATCCGCAGGTTCTCGCCACTGTCGCCGAAATCGTCGACCTCGTATGCCCGATGGTTGATATCGCCCTCGATTCCCTGGAACGCCGTGACCTCGATCTTGCCATGTCGGTTCCGATCATGGGTCGACCGGTTGAGCGCCTGGAACGATCGATGTACAAACTGGTCGCCAAATGCCGCGAAGACGAGGAGCAGCTCGAATGGGCCGTTCGTATGACCGTGGTCGCCCGCAACCTTGGACGGGTTGGCGCTCGGGCAGTTGACATCGCCGAGCAAGTCGCCTTCCTCCTTTCAGGCGTGTTCCGCGAGTTCACTTCAGAGGACTGGGATACGGGACGCAATTGATGACCGCCTCGCGGACTGTTCTGATCATTGAGGATGAGCCTGCTCTGCTGGACGCCATTAGATACAGTCTTGAGCGAGAAGGATATGTCGTCCTGGTGGCTGATGACGGGTTGGCGGGACTCGACCTAGAGCGCAGAAACAGCCCTGACCTGGTCCTCCTAGATTTGATGCTGCCGTCGATGCAGGGACTGGATGTGCTTCGATCGCTACGTTCGAGATCTTCGGTACCGGTGATCGTTGTGACCGCCAGGGACGCAGAAGCCGACAAGGTTGCCGGCCTTGAGCTTGGCGCGGACGACTACGTGACGAAACCGTTCTCGATGCGAGAGCTGGTTGCCAGAGTCGGAGCCAACCTCAGGAGGTCGACGATCGAAGTCAGCCACGACGAAGTGATCCTGTTGGGAGGCGATGTCGAATTGGATGTCGGCAGACATGTCGCAACCGTGCGCGGGATCGAGGTCGATCTTCGACCCAAGGAGTTCGCCCTCCTCGAGATGCTCATGGAACGAACCGGGAAACTTGTGACGCGGGACGATCTCATCGCCCAGATATGGGGATATGACTACTTCGGGGACACCAAAACGCTGGACGTTCACGTCAAACGGGTGCGTTCCAAGATTGAGCGAGAACCCAAAAAGCCCGAACACATCATTACCGTGCGCGGCATGGGGTACAAGTTCCTCACGTGAAAAGTGGTCTCGGTACAAAGCTGGCGATCTCGTATGTTCTCTCCGTCATCGTTGTCTTTGTCATCACCGCCGTCTTCATCGACCAGGCTGCCCGGTCAGGCTTCATCGAGGAGTTGACCACCAGCACTCAAGCGCAGAGTCGAGCGGTGGCCATCGCTCTCGGAGCCAGCCCGGTCGAGCGATCCGTCGACGATCTGGCTGAAGCCCTCGGGATCCGAATCACTGTCGTCGACGCCAACGGCGTTGTCGAGGCTGACTCAGACGCTGACCCGGCGACCATGAACAATCACAACAGTCGCCCGGAGATCATTGAAGCATGGGCGGAAGGTATGGGGACCTCGACGAGACTCAGTCAAACCGTTGGAGAAGAACTTCTCTACGTGGCGATTCGTGATGGAAATCGGGTCGTGCGGTTGTCTGTCCCACTAGAAGAAGTACGCCAGAGGATGATCCCGGTTCGGCTGAGAGCTATCCTCGGCGCGCTCGTGGTGTCGGTCGCCGGTTTGGCAGTGGTGGGTGTCGTCAGTCGTCGAACCCAACGCCTCATGCAGGCACTTACCACTTCGGTCACCCAGATCGCCGCCGGTCAATCAGCTGAGGAGGTGCTCGTTGGGGGTCGGCTGGAAAGTTCGCCGGAGGTATCGGCACTGTCGGGCGCCGTCCGGTCTCTGTCCGATCAGATTCACGCCAGAGTTGGAGAGCTTGAAACGGAACAGGACCTACGTGATCGAGTACTGGAAGCCTTGGATGAAGGCGTGTTGCTGTTGAGGGGCAGATTGGTCGATTATGCCAACCCCGCCGCCCGCCGCATGCTGGGCTCGTCGCTGTCGGACGACGGGCGGCTGCGCAACCAGGCGATCGCCAAGATGGCGGCTGAGCGGGCTGCTCCCACCAGGATGACAGTCGGCGCCAGGCTCGTCGACGTCGTGGTGGAACCGTCTGCCGACCAGTCTGTCGTGGTCTTGCGGGATGTGACCGATCGGGTCCGTACCGAGTCGATCCGGCGAGATTTCGTGGCCGACGCATCGCACGAACTGAAAACACCGGTAGCTGCCATTCGTGCGGCGGCAGAAACAATTCAGACAGCGGCCGAGGACGGAGACATGGCCGCGGTAAGCCATTTCAGTAGGCAGGTCGAGGCGAGTGCCTACCGGCTCGGCCGGATTGTGTCGGACTTGCTTGATTTGTCGCGTCTCGAAGCGCGCGATCTCGATGTAGCGCCGACCGATCTCGCGGCTGTCTCCTTGGAGGAGGTCGCTGCAGCGGAACTCAATCATCTGACCGTGACGGTGGATCTAGACCCCCTGGTAATCCAGGCAAGCGCGCCGGACGTCGCACTAGCCCTGAGAAACCTGCTGAGTAACGCCGCCCGACATACCGACGCCGGTGGAACCGTGCACGTGGAGGTGAAGACCGACGGGCATGAGGCCGTCGTCTTGGTAGCCGATAGCGGGTCTGGCATCCCGGCGCGGGATTTGCCGAGGATTTTTGAGCGGTTCTACCGGGTAGACACCGCCCGGTCGCGACACACCGGAGCCACCGGTCTTGGTCTGGCCATCGTCCGCCATGTTGCCGAGCGTCATGGTGGGAGCGTGTCGGTGGAAAGTGAACTGGGCGTCGGATCAACGTTCCGCATCAGGTTTCCACTTCCGACCAGCGGATTTGTCATTGACCAGGTTGACAGTGACTGATTCACGTGAGGTATGGTCCCACCGTGACCGTCCCCAAGCTTCGTAAGGCTCTCCAGCGAAATCCACCCGGATTGTCGTTTGAACGCGAACACTGGGATCGAGGGCGAAACATCGTCGCCGGCATCGATGAGGTCGGTCGGGGTTCGTGGGCTGGACCGCTCACCGTTGTAGCGGCAGTGGTTCCCCGCGATCGCCGGGTATACAAGGTCCGGGACTCGAAAATGCTCTCTGAAGCCGAGCGAGAATCCATATTCGAGCGAATCGATGGGTGGGTTGACGCCTGGGCGGTGGGGCACGCGTCACCAGAGGAATGCGATTCGCTGGGCATGTCCGAGGCACAACGTCTGGCGACCCGACGGGCGCTTGGGGGCCTTCCGGGAAAGGTCGATGCGGTGCTGGTCGATGGCAACTGGGACTTTGTTGGTCATCGGAACACCCAGACGATCATTCGCGGCGACTCCAAGTCCCTCTCGATCGCCGCTGCGTCCATCCTTGCCAAGGTAACCAGGGATCGCTTGATGCGATCGGCATCCGAGCACTACCCGTCCTATTCGTTCGATGACAACAAGGGTTACCCATGCCCGCGCCACAAAGCGGCGCTGTCCTGGTATGGCCCATCGCTTATCCATCGTAAGTCCTGGGTCTTCATGGACCACCTACCGTGGAATGGCCTCGAGCGCGTCGGCCCGCAAGATCGCCTCTTTTGATTCACCCTGGATTCGGAGTACCTTTTGCCACGGGGCAACGTCCCGTGCGGATGGGCGATAGAGTGGCATGCAAGACGACGAGGGTGATCAATGGCGGACACGTGGGTATTCGATTTCCAGGACGGCGACGCAACCAATAAAGCCGCATTGGGAGGCAAAGGGGCAGCTCTGGCGAGCATGACCCAGGCCGACCTGCCAGTTCCGCCTGGTTTCACCATAACAACGGATGCCTGCCGCTCCTACCAACAGCAAAGCGTGTTTCCAGATCTTATGTGGAAGCAGGTCGAGGAAGCCATCGGTCGGCTCGAGACGTTGACCGGCAAAGAATTTGGTTCAGCCGAGAACCCGTTGCTGGTCTCGGTACGGTCGGGGGCTGCCGTCTCCATGCCCGGGATGATGGACACGGTCCTCAACCTCGGCATCAACGAGCAGGCCAGAGTGGGTCTGGCAAGGGTAACCGGTGATGATCAGTTCGCCTGGGATTCGTACCGTCGATTTGTCACGATGTTTGGCGAGATCGTCCTTGGGGTGGCGCCAGATCGGTTCGAGGGCGCCGTCAAGGCGACTCTCGACATGAACGGGTGTGACACCCCGGGGAATTTGCCTGCCGAGGCACTATCGGGGTTGGTCGACCGTTTGAAGGCGATCGTGTATGGCCAGTCCCGACACGAGGTACCGGACGATCCCTACGAGCAACTGCGACTGACGGTTGGGGCGGTCTTTGACTCCTGGTCCAACAAGCGTGCGCAGGATTATCGCAATCTGAACGGTATTCCGCACACCCTCGGAACGGCCGTGAACGTTCAAGCGATGGTCTTTGGCAACAGCGGCCCGACCTCCGGGACGGGGGTAGCCTTTACTCGCAACCCCACCACCGGTGAAGCGCACCTTTTCGGGGAGTTTCTTCCCGATGCGCAGGGCGAAGATGTGGTGGCCGGTATGCGGACCCCGCTGCCGATCGACCATATGGCCGAAACATTTCCCGAAGCGTACGGGCAACTTCTCGAGATTGCCGGGCGACTTGAAACTCGCTACGGCGACATGCAGGACCTTGAGTTCACCGTCGAAAACGGAAAGTTATGGATGTTGCAGACTCGTTCGGGAAAGCGGACCGGCCGGGCGGCGGTCAAGATTGCCGTCGATATGGCCGCCACCGGACTCATCGACGAGCGCCAAGCGCTCCAGCGCGTCTCGGCTGATCAGCTTGAACAGTTGCTACACCCTCTGGTTGATCCGGCCGCCGAGGTGGAGGTTATCGGGGTGGGCTTGCCTGCGTCACCGGGGGCGGTATCCGGCCAGATCGTCCTGACAGCTGATGCGGCGGTGGATCTTTCCGAAGCGGGGACGCCGGTGATTCTGGTGCGCCATGAGACAAATCCCGACGACTTTCATGGCATGGTGGCATCCCGGGCAACCCTTACCGCCCGGGGTGGTGTCACCTCGCATGCGGCGGTTGTGGCCCGGGGCATGGGCAAGTCGTGCGTTGTCGGCTGCTCGAATATGCAAGTCGATTTCGAGAAGGGCCTGGTCCGCTTCGACAATGTCGTTTTGGCAGCGGGGGATTGGATCACGGTCGATGGCAACACCGGCCGTGTTATGGCCGGACAGGTTGCGACAATTGAGCCTGAGACCGATGAGGACTTCGACATTCTCATGGGTTGGGCAGACAGTCACAGGAGGCTTGGCGTGCGGGCCAATGCGGACACACCGGAAGACGCCGCCGAGGCCAGGCGATTGGGCGCTCAGGGCATCGGGTTGTGTCGGACCGAGCACATGTTCTTTGGTGAGGAGCGCATCGCGGCCATGCGAGAGATGATTATGGCCCCGAATGAGGTAGCCCGCCGCGAGGCGCTCGCCAAGCTGGAGCCGTATCAAACCGCTGATTTCGAGGGCATTTTCACCGCGATGGACGGGTTCCCCGTGACGATCCGGCTCCTCGACCCGCCGCTCCATGAATTCCTTCCCAATGAACAGGATCTGGCGAGGGAACTCACCGACTTGAAGCTCCGACTTCGTCTGCTGAACGGGCTGGACGATATTGATCGATTGCTGGAGGAGATTCACGATCGTGAGGTCGTCATTGCCCAGGTGCAGCGTCTCGCAGAAGAGAACCCGATGCTCGGACATCGAGGCTGCCGGCTCGGCCTGACCTACCCCGAAGTGACCGAGATGCAAGCCAGAGCGCTGTTTACCGCAGCGGTTCGGTGCGTTGACAGGGGAATCACGGTCATGCCTGAAGTCATGGTCCCGCTGGTCGGGTTTGAGCCCGAGCTGCGAACCCAGGCAGAGCTGATCAGGTCGGTGGCCGAGGAAGTGTTCTTGTATCACGGGCTCAGGGTTGAATATCTGGTCGGCACGATGGTTGAGTTGCCGAGGGCTTGCCTGAGAGCCGACGAGTTGGCCACCGTGGCCGAGTTCTTCTCGTTCGGCACCAACGACCTCACCCAAATGACCCTCGGTATGAGTCGTGACGACTCAAGCCGATTCTTGCCAGGGTACGTTCAGCGCGGGGTCCTACCTGCTGATCCCTTTCAGACGCTCGATATCGCCGGAGTTGGCGAATTGGTGCGGATCGGTGTGGAACGAGGACGGGGCCAACGTCCCGATATGAAGATCGGGGTGTGTGGCGAACATGGCGGCGATGCCGCTTCGATTGCCTTCTGTCACGATGTCGGTCTCGATTACGTTTCATGTTCGACGTACCGGGTTCCGGTTGCGAGGCTGGCGGCGGCCCATGCCGCCCTTGCCTAGACCCACTCGCGTACCGGCCTATGAGGAGGGGTTGACCGTGCACTACGACCACATCGTTATCACTGAGACGGAGGGCTACACCAGGGTCGAGATGGCCATGCCGGCTCGTCGTAACGCCCTGTCGGAAGCTCACCTGCGGGAGCTACTGTCGGCCTTCGAGGCCATTGGACAGTCGACGGCCCCAGGAGTAATTCTCTCTGCTCAGGGTCCGGTCTTTTCGGCCGGGCACGATCTGAACGAAATGGCCTCCCGGGATCTCAGCGGAACGAAGAAGATTCTCGGCATCTGCTCAGATGTGATGCAAATCATTCAGTCGATTCCCCAGGTTGTGCTCGCTCAGGTTGAAGGGTTGGCAACCGCCGCCGGGTGCCAGCTTGTCGCGTCGTGTGATCTTGCGGTAGCGGGGGAGTCCAGTCGTTTCCAGCTTCCCGGTGGCCGGGGCGGTTGGTTCTGTACAACCCCCGGTGTTGCGGTAGGACGGGCCGTCGGGCGCAAACATGCAATGGAGATGCTCCTCACCGGTGACCCGATTGATGCGGCGACTGCGTTGGCGTGGGGCCTGATCAACCGGGTGGTACCCGACGATGAAGTGCCGCTCGCCTCCGAAGAGTTGATGGCGAGAGCCACCAGGGGAAGCAACTTGTCAAGGGCGATCGGTAAGCAGGCGTTCTACCGACAGATCGACATGGATCTGCGCACGGCGTACGATTTTGCAACCGAGGTGATGGCGAGTGCGTCTCAAATTGACGACGCTCGGGAAACCGCCGCCGCGTTCGTTGAGAAGCGGAAGCCGGTTTTCACCGACAGTTAGCCGACACAGGGGGAAGACGATGGATTTCATCTCGGGGTATGTACTTGGATCGAGAATGCTCGGAAAGCGGATCGGGATGGCGGCTTCGGCCGAGTCTTTTGCCCCGTCGCTCTCGTCTGAGGCGGACAAGCTCGCGGATCGGGTGCAGCGGCTGTCGTTGGTAACCGAAGCTCTGTGGGCGTTGCTTGAAGAGAACGGCTACACCCGCGAACAATTGATCGCCAAGATCGAAGAGATAGACGGAACCGATGGGGCGGTAGACGGCCACGTTGTCCGACCGGCCCTTCGATGCCCGAAATGCGACTCGGCGGTATCGGCTGGAGCCAAGCTATGTCAGTTTTGTGGTTGGCAAAACCTGGACGCTGATCCGCTGGCGGCCATCTAAGTCGGAGGCTGCCAGGGCGGCCCGGACAGGTACTTCCAGCCGGCATCAGGCAGCAGCGCCACCCCGGTTCCACCGGTCTTTTCCAGTTCCAACTGGGCGGCGTGAATGATTGCCCCAGAGGATGTGCCGGCAAAGTAGCCCTCTTCGTGCATGATCTCGCTGACGGTTTGCTCGGCGCGTGCCCTGGCAACCTGGTATCGGTCGTTTACCAGCGAGAGGTCGGCGACCGGCGGCTGGAAGGGGTCATCCTGGCTCCGCATCCCTCCGATAGGATCGTCAACGAACGGCTCTACAGAATGAACCTTGATGTTCGGGTAGGCGTGTCTGAGACCACGACTGTTGCCGGTCAGTGTTCCGCCGGTGCCATAGGCTGCGAAGAGATGGTCGGGTGGTGTGGGTAATGGCCACTCCCGTACGATCTCGACAGAGGTCCCGAAGAAGTGCGAGTAGGGATTCCACCGATTGCCGTATTGATACGCCATGTGGCCTTCTCCGGCATCGACCAGTTCCCTGGCTCTGGCGATGGCTCCATTTGGACCGCCATCGACTTCGATAAGTTCTGCACCGTAGGCCCGGAGTAGCTCTTTGCGCTGCTCGGTAGCCGTCCGGGGAAGGCAGATGATCATCGGATGCTGGTTGATGAGCGCCAGCCGGGCAAGACCGATTCCAGTGTTGCCAGAAGTCGCCTCGATGAGCGGTTTGCCTGGCGGGAGATGACCGTTCTGTTTGGCGTTGTAGAACATGAACCATGCCGGTCGATCCTTGATCGATCCGGTGGGGTTGTACCACTCGAGTTTTGCGAATAGTCGCGTTCCGGTCGGCGCCATTCGAGGGAATTCGACGAGCGGTGTATTACCGGGTTTCATAGACGAAACCTAGTCGGGATCGATGGTTGTGCGTTCGGGCCGTTTGGCGACGACCGATCGCCAGCTCTGATAACCAAACCATCCGAGCGTAATGAGGGCCAGGGTGACGAGTAGGTGGATCCGCCAGCGAATGGTCGATCGTACTTGTTCCAGCACTTCGGTCACATCGCCCAATCGACTGTCGATGTCAGACTCGAGATCCTTCGCTCCTTCGAGGCGCCCGCGCATGGAGTCGATCTGGTCGCTGTCGAGCGGGGTGTCCTCGGAAAGGAGCCGGGTGGCGGTGTTCGCCGCTTCCACGATAGTTCCTCGTAGGCTGATCACGTCGGGGGTAATGAGCCGGTCGGGCGGCCGTCCCGACAACAGACCAAGAGTGTCCAACCTGGCATCAAGGTGGATTGTTCGATCGAGCGTTTCGGACAAACCGAACTCCGCCGAGGCGGTGATTGTGTTGACCTGAACGGTGAGCTGGCGGCGAGCCTGGGGATCAAGTACGACTGATCCGGTTTGATCGGCGGCCAATATCGAGAATTCGATGGCGGCGAGGGTGCGGCCGATCAATTCATCGATGTTCTGGAGTGTCGTGCGCCCTTGTCCGGCATCATCGAGGGCTGCGGTATATACCCGTTGGACCGTTCGTTGCAGTTGGAAGTCAGCGATGATGCTCGCCGCCGCCAGGCTGAGGGCCAGGGCGACCCCCAACCATCCTCTCCAGGTTTCTCTTAGACGACGCATTAGGTGGACACTACCCGTACCGTCGGAACAGGTTGGTGCGGCGATGGCGAATATGGGTCGTCATTTTGATTCGCTAGGTTGCCGGAGGTACGTCTGCAAGGAGGCACACCATGGGTAATTCGGTCATCATTGATACCGACCCTGGCCAGGATGACGCAGTGGCCCTGCTGCTGGCGCTGGGGTCCACCCTGGATGTGTTGGCCGTCACGGTCGGGGCGGGCAACGTACCGCTCGATCTCACAGTCAAGAATGCGCTAAAAGTCTGTGATCTCGCCAATCGGTCGGATCTGCCGGTGTACGCGGGCGCCGGTGGTCCTCTGGAAGGAGAGCTTGTAACCGCCGAGCATGTGCACGGACCGTCTGGTCTTGACGGTTACGATCTTCCGCCTCCTTCCCGTCTGGCATCCGAAGGGTTCGCGCCCGACAAGATTGTCGAGCTGATCATGAATCGACCGGCCGGTGAGGTAACCCTGTGCACCCTTGGCCCGCTCACCAATGTGGCGCTTGCCCTTCGTCTGGAACCGACCATCGCCGGGCGTCTGTCCAGAATTGTAATGATGGGTGGTGGCTTCTTTGAGGGGGGCAATACCACTCCGGCTGCCGAGTTCAACATCTATGTCGATCCGGTGGCGGCGGCTGAAGTCTTCAGTTCTGGCATTGATCTCGTCATGATGCCTCTCGATGTGACGCATCAGGTGTTGAGCAATCCCGATCGGGTCAGATCGTTCAAGGAGATCGGGAATCTTGCCGGAGAAGTCGTGGCAGGTTGGATCGGGTTCTTCGACCGCTATGACATGGAAAAGTACGGTACCGAAGGGGCCCCGCTCCATGATCCGTGCGTCATCGCCTACCTGCTCGAACCGGGGCTGTTCTCGGGGAGGTTCTGCAACGTTGAGATTGAGACCGAATCGCCGCTGACCAGAGGGATGACGGTCGTCGACTGGTGGGGAGTGTCAGGCCGAACCCCCAATGCGCATGTCATGCGCCACGTCGACGCCGACGGGTTCTTTTCGCTCCTCGTTCGAACCGTGGGAATGCTCTAGAAGGCAGATCGGTTAGAGTGGCAGTGATGTCGCAACGTTGTCGCTGTCTGTGTTTTCGCTCTCGGGTAGCCCCGGGAGGCGCAGTGTTGCCCCTCCTCGATTACTAGCGGCCCTACCCGAGAGTACGTTCGCCGCACAGACCCTGTTCTTGAGGAGTACTCCATTGCCAATCGTTGATGTCAACGTCCCCCGAATCAATCAAGCAGTAACCAGCTCGCTCACCGCGGTTGCCTTTGTCCGTTCCAGTCCCGAATTGGTGGCAGTCGCCTTCGCCATTCTCGTTCTTTCTCGAGTTGGCGGTTCGCGGTTGGCTCCGATCACCCAGTTGTACGTGCGCTTTATCCGCCCCCGCTTCCAGCCAGCGGGCCCATCCGATTTCGAAGATGCCCGCCCGCCTGCGTTCGCCCAGCTGATCGGGGCCATAGTCCTCGGTCTGGCTCTGGCCGGGCTGTATGGAGGAGTTCCCATCGTCGGATGGGCTCTGACGTTGCTTGTAACGGCCCTGGCAGGTTTGGCAGCCACGACGAGGATCTGCGTCGGGTGCATCATGTATGAGCGATTCATCATGGAGCCGGCTACGTGATCGTCCGATCGGTCGTCCTGGTAGCGGTGCTCTTTTCCGTTTGGGTGCTCGTCGGAATGTGGGAACGGCGGCGGGGGAGTCAGGTTGAAGGAGTGGCACCCGGCGTCACGATGTTCACGACCGAGGACTGCCGCATTTGTCCGCTCGCCATCGAGTCTCTTACGGATGCCGGTGTGCCCGTGCATATCGTTAGTGCCAACCATCCCTTGGCCGATGCATTATCGGTTCGAAGTGTTCCAACGGTTGTGGTGGCCGACACGACCGGTCAGGTCACGTTGAGGCGATCCGGCCGGTCGGTCATTACTGACGTGAGATCGATCGCGGCCGCGCTGGCGGCCATTACAACGACCTGAATCCAGGGGGCCGCTGCCAGACCAGGGTGCGATCGTTGGAGTTACTGCTCTCCTTGATGGCGTTGATACAGATACCACCAGCCGAGGCCGTGGACCGCTACTCCCGTACCGAGGGCGGCGGTCACGACCCACTGATCGAGGAGGGCGGCCATGAC
>JAENVV010000193.1 GCA_016650365.1 Acidimicrobiia bacterium | reverse complement strand
GGAATGTGCTACCCGGGCATTGGGTGGACGATGCTTCACCTTAGGGCGTTGATGATTTCAGAGCCGGACCGAGCCGGGCCGTGGAGGTCTCTGAACTCGTCAGCAGCGTCGCTCAGACCGATCTGGTCATCGCAAAGCTGAGAGGTGGCGACCAACCAGTCTTCTTCGGCGATTTCGATTCCAAGCGTGTTCATCCCCAATTCCGACAATGTTGGGCTGGAAGCGACTGAACTCGATTCTTGCGGCGGTGAAAGGGTTGTAGAAGATCAGCTCCCGACCTCGGGCGAGTCGGATGCACCGCAGGCAGCTATCGCTGCCGCAAGAACCAAGCTTGCTACCAGCCGTTGCTTTCTTTGAACTGAAGGTGAAAGGTCCATGACATCTTGATCCCCGGCTTCTGAAGTCGGACAAATTGGGACAAAACTTGCCAAAACGAGTTCAAGAATCGGGGCCCTGCTGCCGATGATGCCATAGATAGACCACTGAGAGTCCAGGAGTTACCGACATGAACCGCTCACCGATGAACCCCCGCCGCCAGCCGGCGGGACCCACCAAAACCCATTTCCAAAGGTTGGTAGCTTTCGTCGTCGCCCTAGCGGTGCTGATGGCACCGTCACTCGTCGGAACGCCCCAGGCGACCAACAACCCGAGCGAGGCGAGCGTGGCGGTGGTGGTCAGGGAGTTACCCGGCGCGGGAAACGGACCCGAAGCGCTCGTCACCCAACTCGGCGGCACCGTCGGACTCCAATTGGACATCATCGACGGCTTCTCGGCGATGATTCCCGAATCTGCCATCGCCACACTCCAGGCCAACCCGCTTGTCGAATCGGTCAGTCCCGACGCTCAGCTGCTGCTGGCCGGTTGGGAAGTCAACGACCGGAGCGACGACGGCGCCATGAACCGCATCAACGAAAAGGTCATCCAGTCGAACTGGTACTGGAAAAACGGATATACCGGTGCCGGTATTGGCGTGGCGATCATCGACTCGGGTGTCACACCCGTCGACGGGCTTACAGTGCCCGGCAAGATCGTCAACGGCGCCGACCTGTCGTTCGATTCGCAAACCGCCGGCCTTGAGTACCTCGACCTCTACGGCCACGGGACGCATCTCGCCGGCATTATCGGCGGACGCGACGACGCCGCCCCCGCCATCCCCGGTACCCGCGACCTCCAGACGAACTTCGTCGGCGTCGCCCCCGGGGCAACAATCCTCAACGTGAAAGTGGCCAACGGCGCCGGAGCAGCGGACGTGTCCCAGGTCATCGCCGGCATCGACTGGGTTGTGCAGCACCGCAACGACCAGGGCATGAACATCCGGGTGTTGAACCTCTCGTTTGGCACCGACGGCATCCAGGATTATGTGCTTGATCCCCTCGCCTACGCCGTTGAAGTGGCCTGGAGACAAGGCATCGTGGTGGTCGTTTCCGCCGGGAACGACGGCACCCACGGTCAACTACGCAACCCGGC
>JAENVV010000192.1 GCA_016650365.1 Acidimicrobiia bacterium | reverse complement strand
GGCAACGGTTCCATGGCAGCTTCCAGGAACGGGGCCAACCGGTCCCAGTCGTTGGTGATCTCGCCGAAACTGAAATCGTCCGGCACGTGTTCGACCTTCCACGGGGCGCCGACCGGTTCGAACAAACCGACCATGATCCCGCCCGTCTCCTCCCGGTAATACGCGAAACGATCGGGATCCTCCCAGATGGGGAGATCGGGCGAGACCCCCTCGAACGGTTCAGTAATGAGGTAGGCATGCTCGGCCGCTTGCAACGGGACCGATACGCCGGCCATGGCGCCGATCTGACGGGCCCAGATACCCCCGCAGTTGACGACGTAGTCACATTCGATATCGCCAAGGGATGTTTGGACGGCACTCACCCGCTCTCCCGCCACAGTGAAGCCAGTCACCGCCACTCCCTCGATGATCCTTGCACCACCCATCCGGGCACCCTTGGCCATTGACATGGCACAGTTGGCAGGATCGGCGCGACCTTCCTCGCGGGTATAGAACCCGGCGATCATCTCGCTCGTGTCGAGCATCGGCCAGAGTTCTTTGACCTCGGCCGGCGAGATCTCCTCTCGCACGATACCGAGGCCGCGAAGAAAATCGGCCTCTCGCCGCAGCTTGTCGATGCGCTCCGGGTTCGATCCGGTCTGCACGTACCCGACCGGTTTGAACCCGGTCGACAGACCCGTTTCGGCCTCGAGACGCTCGTACAGTTTGCGGGTGTAGTCGGCCATCCAGGCGGAAGTTTCGGTCGTCATGCCGCCCGATACGATCAACCCGGCGGCGTGCCAGGTGGTCCCGGAAGTGAGTTGGCTACGCTCGAGGAGCACCACGTCGGTCCAGCCGGACTTCGTAAGGTGGTAGGCGACGCTCGACCCGATCACCCCACCCCCGACGATGACCACCTGTGCGCGGTCCGGTAACTCCACCACTTCGGCCACCTGTCTTTCCGAACATCACCAACGACGGGGAGGTTCACGACGCCCTGATCAACCAATTTGCCTGCCGGGGCCGACACTAGCGAGGCACCAATCAGATCGGCAGGTCCCGGCGAATCAGATCGCCCGTGGAACCCGCAACTCCAAGCGGAGGGTCTGATCTGCGTCCGACCGGACAATCCGGCCGGGCCGACGAACGACCGAAGGTCGTCCAGCCAGGGCGGGCGCCGGATGTGCCGAGGAGATCAGTCCCGGGCTTTTTTCCGCCGATTCTGAATGAACAAGAAGATCCCCATCGCGATAACCATCACCCCGAAGATCATCGTGCCGAGTACGTTCACCTGAGGAGGTACCCCCCGCTTGGTGGCTCCGTACACGAAGATCGGGAAGGTTTGCATGGATCCCGAGTTGAAATTGGTGATCACAAAATCGTCGAAGCTGAGCGCAAACGCCAGCATGAACGCGGCGAGCACCCCTGGCATGATCATCGGGAATGTCACGCGTCTGAACGTCTGCCATTCGTTGGCGTACAGGTCCATGGCGGCCTCCTCAAGATGCCGGTCGAACCCGACAATCCGCGCCCGGACGGTAACCACCGCATAGCTCAGATTGAAGAGGATATGGGCGAGCAGCACCGTCACGTAGCCCCGGCCAACATGAGTAGCAACGAAGAGCGTGAGCAAAGCGGAACCCATAACGACCTCGGGGCTGGCCATCGGTAGGAACAGCAGGAGGTTGGTGGTCGCTCTTCCCCGGAATCGGTATCGCACGAGGGCCAGGGCAATGAGGGTGCCGACAATCGTCGAAATCAATGCCGACAGGAAAGCGATCGTGAGGGAATTGAGAACTGCCTCGCTGAGTCCGGGAAGCTTAAATGGGTCGGCCCAGTGCCTGAGCGTGAAGCCTTCCCACGATACGTTCCGACGGCCTTTGAAATCATTGAATGAAAAGGCCACCACGACGAGTACCGGGACAAACAGATACGCGATGCCCAACCCCAACAGGGTGCGGTAAAAAACCCTGGCCCTCATGTGAGTAGTTCCTCTGTTCCAACTCGTCTGACATAGATAACCACCACCGTCACGATGATGGCCATCAGCGTGAACGAGATGGCGGCGGCGGCCGGGTAATCGATGATCACCAGGAACTTGGATTGGATGACGTTGCCCATCATCGTCCAGTTCCTATTACCGAGCAGCTCCACATTGACGTAATCCCCGGCGGCGGGAATAAACGTAAGCAGGGTCCCAGATATGATGCCGGGCATCGACATCGGCAACGTCACCTTACGAAACGCCGTCCACGGCGTGGCGTACAAGTCGTTGGCCGCTTCGAGTAGCGAAGGCTCGATCTTGTCAAGCGACACATAGATCGGCAGGGTCATAAACGCCAGGTAGTTGTAGACCAGACCCGCCAAAATGGCCCAACCAGTCGATAGCAGCCGGCCATTCTCCCCGAGCAACCCCACCGTCTTGAGAGCGCTGACGACGACACCCTGATCGGCGAGGATCACGCGCCAGGCAAGGGTCCGCAACAGGAACGGGACGAGAAAGGGCACGAGAATCATCAGCAAAAAGAGGCTCTTCCAACGCGAGGTGTAAAAGGCGATCGCGTATGCCAACGGGTAACCGACGAGCAGGCCGATGACCGTTGCCCCGAGCGCAAACATGAGGGAGTTCCGAAGTTGCGGAAGGTACGTCGTAAACACGGAAACATAACTGCCGATATTGCCCGTGAACGTATACCCCTGCTCAAGCGAGCCTTCTTGCAGGGACGTTATCGCCAGACCGAACATCGGAATGACGTAGAACAGAAGTAGCCAGAGCATGCCCGGGGCGAGCAGCAAATAGGGAACCCGCCGACGCCGCCGGTCGGCTTTGTCTGCCGCGTCAGTCCGGGTGGTCATCGCCTATCGGGCCACGACGAAGGTATGGTCGGGATCCCAACTCAACGTGACCGAGTCAGAAGGCGCAAACCTGGTTACCCCGAGGTTCTGGACAACCACCGTTAGCTCGCCAACCAACTCGGTCTGGACGAGATAGTGGGTGCTAACACCGATAAAGGACGAATCAGTTACAACGCCCGCCAGACGATTGGCGTGGACGGGGGACGCATCTTCCGGGCTCAGGTGAATCTTCTCGGGGCGAACCCCCACATGCACGGCTCCGGTTAATCCTACGAGTTTGTCAGCCGACACATGGAACCGGTGACCTCCGGTCAAGGTGACACCGTCGGTCCCGGTTACCTGGCCTTCCATGAGATTCGATGCCCCAAGGAACCCTGCAACGAACCTGGTCCGGGGATCGTCATAGATCTCGACCGGTTCACCCATCCGTTCGATCTTGCCATCTCGCATGACGGCAATGGAATCGGCCATCGTCATGGCCTCCTCCTGGTCGTGGGTCACATGGATGAACGTAATACCAACTTCTTGCTGGATCCGCTTGAGCTCCAACTGCATTTCCTTGCGAAGCTTGAGGTCAAGAGCCCCGAGCGGTTCATCGAGGAGCAAGAGGCGCGGATGGTTGACGAGCGCCCTGGCCAGTGCTACCCGCTGGCGCTGGCCACCCGATAACTGCCGCGGCTTGCGTTTGGATGTTTCGGCGAGGTGGACCAGGTCAAGCATTTCACCGACCCGTCGATTGACCTCGCTCTTTTCGATGCCCTGGCGCCGGAGACCAAACGCCACGTTTTCGTAGATCGTGAGATGGGGAAAAAGGGCGTAGCTCTGGAACACCGTATTGACAGGACGCTGATATGGCTTGGTCCCCGTCACGTCCTCGCCATGCAATTTGATGGTGCCTGAGGTCGGCTCTTCGAAGCCACCAATCATTCTCAAGGTCGTCGTCTTTCCACAACCGGAGGGGCCGATAATGGCAAAGAACAAGTTCTCCGAAATATCGAGCGTCAGTCCGTCGACGGCAACGATGTCACCGAACGCCTTTGTGAGACCGACAAGTTCTACGGCGGGGGTTGAAGCCCCCGCCGTAGAGTCCGGTCCCTGCGTCATACGCCGCTGGCGGTGGCGACCGCCTCGTTGAGGGTGGTCTCTTCCTCTTCGGTCAACGAACGGAAGATGTGTGCCTTGGCCAGGGTCGCCTCATCCGGGAAGATCAACGGCTGATCAACGAACTCGGGATCGATGTCTCCCATGGCGTCCTGGGCTCCCTTGACCGGTGACACGTACCACACCCAGTAGGCCAGTTCGGCGGCCACGGCCGGCTGATAGTAGAAGTCCATCCACTTCTCGGCATTGGCCTTGTTGGCGGCGCCCTTGGGGATCATCATGTTGTCGGTCCAGATCATGACGCCTTCGTCGGGGAAGGCGAATTGGATCTGCGGGCTGTCTTCCTGGTTTGCGACAATGTCACCGGACCAGCCGAAGCAGACGGCAAGATCACCGTTGATAAGGGCATCGATGTAGTCGTTGCCGTAAATCTGCCGGATCTGACCATCTGAGATGAGCTTGGCGAGGTCATCGGTGGCGGCCAGCATCTCGTCCAACGAAGCGGTCGCCGGGTCCTTGCCTTCGAGCAGAAGCAACAGGCCAATCGTATCGGGATATCCCGTGAGCAGACCAATCTTGCCGGCGAATTTTGGATCCTTGATGGCCTCAAGGCTCGACAAAGCACCACCCGTCTGATCGACGTCGTAGGCAAGTCCGGTGAACCCCGACTGCCAGGGCAGTGTGAAATCGCGAGATGGATCGAAGCTCGGCGAAGCAAGAGCATCGACGAGATTGGCCATGTTCGGCACGTTGGCTTTGTCGATCTTCTCGGCGTAATCGAGCCGGAGCATCCGGGCTGCCATGTAGTCGGTCAGTACGACAATATCGAGGCCGGTTGGCTGGCCGGCTGCGAGCTGCGCCTGATACTTCCCGAACCACTCCTCATTCGAGTTGACGCCTTCGGTGTACGTCACCTTGATGCCCGTGTTGGCCTCGAACTCGTCGATCGTCGAGGTCCCGTCTGGCGAGTCCTCGGTGGTGTCGATGTAGAGAATCCAGTTATCGACGAACAGTTGAAGATCAGGAGGCAACGTGGTGCCCGCCAGACCGGCCGTCGTCGATGTGCTGCCATCACCACAGGCCGCCAGCAATGCCGGGCCCCCAAGCAACAGCGCTCCCCCGATCCCGAAGCGTTTCAGGAACTCCCGCCGGTCCATACCGGACTTCAGGGCTGCCGCTGCAGCATCCATGGAACCACGTCGTCTTGGCGTCATCATCGTTTGCCTCCTAGCAGAGTCAGGGAACCCCCCTCGGGGGCCGCGCAGCGTAGGGTAGCTGCATCGGAGGTGGCCTGCACAGATCAATCGCGAATAAGAAATCCGACAGCTGTTTCGCTTGTCCAGAGGCTGAACGCAAACCATAATGCCGCCAACGGCTACGATCGGACATGAACCGTTTGTCCATCGGTCGGCAGGTCACGGAGGGCCCCATGTCAACAAACACCCGATCAATCAATCTTGTGACCGCCATTCCCGGCCCTCGGAGTACCGAACTTGTGGCCCGGCGCGAGCAAGCCATGGCCCGTGGCGCCTCCAAACTCACTCAAATCGCCGTGGCCTCGGCGCGCGGCGCCATCGTCACCGACGTCGACGGAAACGAGTTCCTGGACTTCGCCGGCGGAATCGGAGTCCTGGCAGCCGGGCATTGCCCGCCGACCGTCGTCGAGGCCATCAAGAAGCAGGCCGATAATCTCCTCCACATGTGCGCCATCGTTGCCTCATACGAGCCGTTGATCGAGGTCGCCGAACTGCTCAACGCGATCACGCCGGGTTCCTTCGCCAAGAAGACCGTCCTCATGAACAGCGGGGCCGAAGCCGTCGAGACCGCCATCAATGTCGCTCGGTCGGCCACCGGACGCCAGGCGGTGGTGGTCTTTGAAGGCGCCTATCACGGTCGCACCAACCTGACCGCCTCGATGACGTCCAAGTACGCCCTATTCAAGAAAGGGTATGCGCCGTTCGCCCCCGAGATCTACCGGTTTGATTTCCCGAACGTGTATCGCCGCCCCGACGAGATGAGCGAAAAGGGCTTCATTGACTGGTCGGTGGCCCGGCTGCATGATCAGTTCATCTCGCGGGTGGACCCCGGAGCGGTAGCCGCGGTCGTCATCGAACCGGTCCAGGGCGAAGGCGGTTTTCTTCCCGTGCCAACCGCATTCTTGGAAGCCATCCGCCAACTGTGCGATCAACACGGCATGGTCATGATTGCCGATGAGATCCAGTCCGGCATGGGCCGGACCGGCAAGTTATTCGCCATCGAGCACAGCGGCGTCATTCCGGACATCGTCACGACCGCCAAGTCGCTTGGGTCCGGGATGCCGATCTCGGCTATCACCGGTCGAGCGGAGCTTATGGACGCCCCCCATCCGGGGGGCCTGGGAGGAACGTACAGCGGCAACCCTCTCGCCTGTGTAGCGGCCATCGAGTCGATCCGGCTGATTTCCGATCCAGATTTCCTTGATCACGCCACATCCATTGGCGACCACATGCGGACCCGCCTTGAAGGGATCCAGGTCGCCCACCCGGACCTCATCGGCGATGTTCGGGGCCTCGGCCCGATGCTCGTGGCCGAAATCGTCATGGACCCAAAATCAAAGACGCCGGATATGGAGTCAACCGCGGCGATTTGCGCAGCCACGCTCACCCGCGGC